>JAZLFH010000075.1:0-2076 GCA_045615705.1 Clostridia bacterium | reverse complement strand
TATTTGCCTTCACAACTGACGGAAAGTGTTATTCTCAGAGTTTCAGTAACGATTCCACGATTTTATCATCTTGGAAGAATGTAATTAATCTCTCAGCTTACGGCAAAGAAGCAGTAGGCGTTACCCAATCGGGTAAAGTGCTTACTACTATTGATTCTTGGTATGGTATTTTACCATCTCAACTCGAGCCTTCTTACTGGGTTAATATAGTTGATGTAGCAATGAGTAAAAATACCGTATTCGCACTTGATTCCGACGGTAATATATTTTGTGCAACCTATGAAAACGAAAGCAGTGAATGTGAAATTTATGGTACAAACACTAATTTCACCAAAAATTTGCGTCCCAAAAATCCAACACCTCAAATAGTAGCCGGTTATCGTTCAAGTTCCGCTCTTACATACGAAGGTAAGGTTTTATACGCAGGCTATGAGTATGGTACAATTTCAGATTGCAAAAATTGGAGCGATATTGTCCAAATAGATATGCAAAGTGATTCAAAACACATTGTAGGACTAAAAAAAGACGGAACTGTCCTTTCTGCCGGTCTTAGCAGTGCAGACAGGCTCAACACATCTTCTTGGGAAAATGTTTCAAAGGTTTATTCTTCCTCTGTATTTTCCGCCTGCTTAACCGAAAACGGCAGAGTATATGTTACCGGTACAAGTTTTGATTCGGAAGTCATTTCGAGATGGAAAAACATAAAAAAACTTTACTGCGGTTATAGTTATATTGTCGCAATTGACTGCTTTAACAATGCCTTTTTGGTATCTTCGCCTGCTTATTCAATGGACTTTTCTTCAAAAGATTCTGTCCTTAAAGATGCTGCTTATTTTAGTGGCGGAAAAAACTATTCTTTATTTATACTTTCTGACGGAAGTTGCATATCAAAAAATAACAGCAGTTTCTCTTCCGTGGGTCAAGACTCGGTTTCATCGTGGAAGAACCTAAAAGAAGTAAGTGCAAGTTATGACCATTCAATCGGTGTTACAAACGATGGAAAGCTTCTTTTTGCAGGAAAAGATACAAACGGAAGGTTTGACATTGATACGGAAGGCAAATCTGTACTGTCCGTTGCCTGCGGTTACAAACACAGTTTAGTTCTTTTAAATGACGGAAGCGTAAAATCTTCAAGCTATACGGGCAGTTCTTACTACGGTCAATGTGATACAGACGGCTGGATGATTTTTGAACCGAGATATGATGAGCCGTCTTTTGTACTTATTGATAACTCAGACGGAAAAATTTCGGTTAAGTCTTTTAATAACGGAGACAGTCCCGAAACAAATGTTTTAGTTATCGCCCAATACAATAAAGACAACACATTGTGTGGCGGCGTTTCTTACAGTACACTTTCTCGTCCTAATGATAAAAAGGGACACACAGAGATGTTTGATTTTAAGTATTCTAACGATGCAATCTACACAAAAGTATTTGTTTGGGAATCTCTTGCTTCAATGAAGCCCGTATCAAATATATTAACGCTTGTAAATCCAAGTGTCTTTAAAGATGTTACCTCCACCCTCTCTTTTAAAGATAACAGTGTCAATGTTTCGATTGCAAATGAGTCTGATTGCGATGTTACCGCATCTTTGTTGATTGCCTCGTATTCAAAAACCGGAAAACTTATATCTCTTAGTGAAACACCTGTTACCGCATACAAAAACTCCGACAAAAATGAGTTTGATGTTGATTTTGAAATTATTGATGACACTTCTTTAATAAAGGCTTTCTTGTGGATGTCAAAACAGATTCCGATACCGCTTGCAAAAAGCATTTCAAAAAGCAACTAAAAAAAGAGGGCTGGTGCAAAATGCACAGACCACGCAAAGCAAACAAAAGGCTTAAAACCGCCATTTTGAAATCACATAGAAGATAAAATGACATCAAAGTTAAGGTAGAAATTCGTCATTTGACGAATTTCGGGATTTAATCGCTTTGCGTTTTGAACAAACTTCGCCTCTCGGAGTACTTTCGTACGCCTTCGGGTTCGCAAAAAGCAAGGCTTTTTGCCTCAGTTTGTCCAATCTGCACTATTTTCCCCTCAGCCCCAATAAGGAGCTGATAGCAATGAAT
>JAZLFH010000074.1:0-3008 GCA_045615705.1 Clostridia bacterium | reverse complement strand
ACAAGGTATTTATATATATTATATATATAAATAAATATAAATAGACAAGTGACAAGTATATTACAACAATGTATAAAAGGTATGTTTAGGGGAGGAAGTAAGGGTAAAACACATATATAGAGATTATTAGGAATGCTATATGAGTTGTCAAGTTGTCTTATTAAACATAAAAGGTAGTAGAAAAGGAGGAGTTTATGAGTGAAATAAAAGAAGTGTCAAGTAATAATGCAGTTAAAAAACATCTGCATGAAAAGGAAAAGTCGGTCGAGAATAGAATAAAAGCATACTTAAGAACGGTTGATGGACTTTTCTATTGGAAAGAGCATGGTGGTATGTATAGTACCTGTGGGATACCTGATATCATTATTTGCTACAAAGGGAAGTTTATAGCACTTGAAGTAAAAAATGATGTTGGAAGACCTACGAAGCTACAACTTATTCAGATTGATAGGATAAAGCGATGTGGAGGAGTTGCAACTATCGTAAGGTCAGTAGAAGATGCGAAAGCAGTTATTGAAAGCATTGAGTAAAGAGTCAAAGAATTAAGAGTCAAAAAATTAAGAGTTAAATATTACAAGAGTCAAAAGATTTAAGAGTCAAAGAGTACATAAGTCAAAGAGTCCAAAAGAAAAATATAACTTTTGGAGGTCTGTATGACTAATGAACAATACAAAGTAAAGGAATACTTATCAAGTTTAAGATTTGCTGAAACAATGATAAAGATTAAACTTGAAAAAATAGAAGAACTTGAATCGCTCGCTACAAGAATTAACTTGGTATTTGAAAACGAGAGAGTTCAGGGTGGCAAGCAAAAGAATGTAGTTGAAGATACAGCGATTAAGGTGGTTTCATTAACTGAACAATTAAAGAATGAAGTTGATAAATATAAAAGACTTCAAAGTGAAATAACTTATTTAATTGACGAGCTAGATGATGAAACACAAAAGAAGATAATAGATTTAAGGTATATTCATTTTATGAAGTGGGATGATATTGCTTATAAATTAAGCTATGATGAAAGACATATAAGAAGGGTGCATTTAATGATACTTGATAAGATTACTAAATGTGATATCTATAAAAATGCTATAAAATAAGATGTCCGAAAATGTCCGTATAAAATGTGCTATACTCTAAAATGTCAAATGCTGAAATTTGACAAATGTAAACACTCAACGGTGAGGAGCCCGAGAGTGTTTTTTCATTTTCTTTCCTTGGCTTCTAAGACCCTTCCTCTTGGAAGCCTATCATGGCGGGGTAGAGTAATGGTTACTCACTTGGCTCATATCCAAGGTTTACGTTGGTTCGATTCCAATCCCCGCAATCAAAAAGAAGGTGGTGCTGGCAACACACACCTTCTCGCCTTACCTTGTAAGGAGGTAAAAGCATAAATATTATATTATAAAATGACAGAGGTGACTATGCCAAGAAAACCATTAAGAGGATGTGCAGTACCAGGATGACCTAATCTTGTGTACGATGCACGTACTAAAAAAGACCAGGGGGACTTGAAAAATGTAGGGGGGCAAGAAAACAATTCCAGAGATTTTTTTAATCGCCCAGAAATTTATTGTGAAAAACACAGAAAAGAACGTCAAAAAGAATATGAACTTTATCAGAGAAAATATAACCACAGGGAACGATATGACAGAAGGTGGGATAAAGTAAGAAATATTTATATTAAAAATCATCCTCTTTGTGAGGAATGTTTGAAAGAAAATATCACAACAGTTGGGGAACTTGTCCATCATAAAATTCCGATTGAAGACGGTGGCGAAAAATATGACTTTGATAATCTTGAAACAGTTTGTAGAAGTTGCCATTCAAAACTTCACATAAAAATAAAAAAAGAAAAAATCTCGTGAACACCGAAACCCACGAAACGGTACGAGCTGCAACGGTACGAGATAATGGTACGAGTAGATATTTGCTTTACTATGGCATTAATTTTCAAATGGAACCGACTAAATAAGTTTTAAACAGTTTTAACAATTTATTTTAACAATTTGTTTTAGCAGCGATTTTTGAAATTTTGAAAAAAGCGGATCGCTCTTTTTACAACGCAAATTAAACAACACTTAAACACAATGAGAACATAATGCAACTAATCGAAGAGGCATGACCTCTTTTTTTTAGTTCCATGCATTTTTCATTTATGCATAGCTTTTTTGAAAAGCGAAAAAACTATGCTCTTAAGAATTAGAACACAAGAAGAACGCAAAAATCTCCCGTTAAAAAAATTTTATTTCACACCATTACCTCTTCTTTGAAAAAAAGTCAAGCAGAATTGTGGACACAATTAGAACGAATTAAGAACGCTGAAGTGTAAGAAAAACGTCACTTGCAAAAGTTCACACCCTACGGTAATGTTCCTGCTAACAAAAAAAGAAAGGCTTTGAAAATTTCCTAAAGGAAAGAAAAAAAGCGAAAGCAAAAACGCGAAAGCAAAAAAAGCAAAAGCAAAAAACGCGAAAGCAAAAAACGCGAAACTTCCATAGGAAAAGAAAAAGCCAAGAAAGGAAGGAAAAAAGAAATGGAAATTCAAAAAATCGAAGTTTTGCCAGAAATTTTTAAAGGGGACTCAGGGCTTTGGAAAAAAGCAGAAATTACTTATAAGAAAAAAACCTACAAGATTACATTCAAAAGCTATGAGGAAGGCAGCCAGTTTGGAATAAACGGCGGGCGAATTTCAAAACTTACCATAACAAGAAACAAAGAGGAGGTTTGCAATTACGACCGCGGTTGGGACAAAAAACCTGCCGACAAAGAAACTGCAGCCGTTTTGGAAGCCTTGCTCGACAACGAAAATTAAAAAAAGAAAATTTTGAAAGGAAGGAAAATGAAAATGAAAGTCTTTGTAACTGAATGGAAGGAAGCACCATTTGAAAAAAATGAATTCATACTTTCAAGAGTTTATGACAGCTTTGAAAAAGCAGAAAAGGCAATGGGTTGCGATTTCAAACTACTTTATGAAAGCACACATGTTTATGAAAAAAACGACAAAAGCG
>JAZLFH010000073.1:0-20439 GCA_045615705.1 Clostridia bacterium | reverse complement strand
TACAATCACAGATTAAGAGATTTGTTTTTTCAAACAGAATAAAGAAAAAATTCGTTAAAAACGAATTTTTAAAAATTTATGCTTTATGCGTTCTGCACGCTTTTTTAGTCGCCCAAAAAAGAGGCTGTAAAAAACCATTGTTTTTTACAGCCTCTAGTTATTTTTAATTTTCTTCCGTGTTTTGGGACGAAAGTTTTTTAACTATTGTTTTTTCTATTCGTCTGTCTGAGATTTCAGTTACTTTGATTTTAAGGTCGCACGCCTCAATCTCGAAAGTTTCGCCGTCTCTCGGGACGGAGTCTAATCTGTTAAAAATAAATCCGCCGAATGTGTCATAGTCATCGTCATGCGGAAGCTCTATTTCAAGCACTTCTTCGACTTCGTCAATGGGAGCGATGCCGACAATCTGCCAAGTGTCGTCCGAAATTTTTACAATCGGAGGGACTTCTTCGCCTTCTTCATTTTCATCGGTAATCTCACCGACAATTTCTTCTAAAAGGTCGTCTATCGTAACAATGCCCGAAAATCCGCCGTATTCGTCAACGACTACTGCAAGGTGCTGTTTTTCTCGTTTCATATTGCGGAAAAGCACATCGGCAGTAACTGTTTCGGGAACGACATACGCAGGACGGATTATGTCATTTATATCGCCCTCACACTTGTCGTAAAGATACTCATAGAGGTCCCTTGCATGAATAATTCCCAAAATATCATCAATCGTTTCACCGCAAACGGGAAATCTTGAATAACCTGTTTCACGAACGATTTTTTCCCATTCGGTTGGCGAGTCCTCCTGCATGAGCACGCAAACCTCGGTTCTGTGAGTTAAAACATTTGCCGCATCAATGTTGTCAAATTCAAAAACATTTTGAATCATATCTTTCTCAATGGGGTCAATAGTTCCGTTTTCACTGCCGACATCAACCATAAAACGGATTTCTTCTTCGGTAACTTTTTCTTCTTCATCATCGGGGCTTATTCCGAAAAGACGCAAAATTCCGTCAGTTGAAGCGGTGAGAAGCGAAACGGCGGGGGAAGTGATTTTTGAAAGAACAAATATAAAATTTGCAAGTGCCATCGCAATTTTTTCATCATACTTCATTGCAATACGCTTTGGAACAAGTTCCCCGAATACAAGTGTAAAGTACGAAAGAATCAGAGTAATTATTACAAGTGAAATGCTGTTCCAAAGACCTTGAGAAATTTGCGGAAAGACACTGTAAAGCCACGGAGCAAGATACTCGGAGAAGTTGTCCGCCGCAAAAGCACTTGCCAAAAATCCTGCTAATGTTATGCCTATTTGTATGGTTGAAAGAAATTTTGCAGGTTGTTGCGTAAGTTTTAAAAGCCTCATTGCTTTTTTGTTTTTGTCTTCTGCCAATTTTTTTAGTTTGTAGTCGTTAAAAGATATTACTGCAATTTCCGCCGAGGCAAAAACTGCATTTAAAAGAACCAATATAACTACAAGTAAAATTTCAAACACAAATCGCCAATGGTCGTCCATAAAAACTATTCACCTTTCTTAATTGGTATATGTTTACAGTGAGTATAACATTGTTATACAAAAATGTCAAGTATCACAGCCTTTTAAGATATTTCCCAAAAGGTATCATATCATATTCGTCATTTTCAAAAACTTTAAAAATTACTATAAGTATAAGGTAAACTGCTACGCCTAAAACGATTGAAACCAAGGTTGCAAGATTTGAAGAAAATGCTTTGATAAGAGAGTAACTGAGAGAAACTACTCCGTACATCACAGCCGTTGCGATTACCGGTTTTAAGATAAACTTTACAAATGAGAGTTTAATGCCGATATTTTTCTTTAAAACAACCATACAAATCGTAAGTGCTACCATTTGACAGGCGATAGAGCCGATAGGAGCACCGTAAATATTAATGTTTGGGTTGGGAATTAATATAAGATTCAGTATTAACTTTACAGCACCGCCCGTCAAAAGACTAAGTGCCGGAACAAAAACTTTACCCATGCCTTGCAGTGCTCCGTAAGTCGTTTGAGCAACTGCGGTAAATATGATTGTCAGTGCGGAAAGTGCGAAAACAGAAGCACCGCCCGAAGCATTCGGATACAAAAGGAAGAATATAGGTTGAGAAAGTGCAATATATCCAAAAGTGGCGGGAAGAGCAATTACGATGCTCATTAAAACGGAAAAAGAAATTCTTTTTTGAGCAGTTTTATAATCATTTAGTGCCAAGGCACTTGAAATATTAGGGACAAGAGCAGTGGCAAATGCAATGTTTAAAGCAAGCGGAAGATTTATTAAGACATCTGATTTGGAAAGAATCCCCGAAAGTCTGACTGCTTCTAAGTTTAACGAAGCATAGTCGGAAAATTTGCTTGCAAATGCGTGTTCTATTCCTCTTACAACCGTAACAGAATCCAAAACCCTGTTAAGTGCGGTAACTATTGAACTTAAAGAAATGGGAATAGATACCCAAAGAATGGTTTTTGCAAGATATGAAAACTTCTTTTTTTCGTAGGGCTCTTTTTGTATGCGAATATTTTCTTTGATGCCCTTTTTACGCTTTTTAAAGAATATGTATAAGTAGATAAAACTTAAAACGCAAGAAATTGTAGTTGCTAAATTTGCTCCCGCAGACATGTATTCCGGACTTGAACCTGTCATAGCCATTACTATAACAACAGTCAGAGTGCTTTTTAAAAATTGCTCCAACACTTGGCTGGTAGCGGTTGCGTTCATATTTTGAAGTCCGCCGAAGTAACCTCTTATTACCGAAGAAACGGAAACGAAGAATATGGCGGGAGAAAGTGCTCTAAGTGTATAAACGGCACCTTCAACTTTTAAAACTACTCTTGAAACAAACGGAGCGGAGAAGAATAAAAGTGCCGAAAGTGTTGCACCTATAATTCCGAAAAGAAGAAGTGAGGACTTTAATATATCGTATGAACTTTTATGGTCGCCTTTTGCTTCTCGTTCTGCTACGAGTTTTGCGACAGCGTTGGGAATACCGACAGAAGAAATAGCAAGAAGCAGCGTGTAAATTTGATAACCGAAGTTGTAGTAGCCGTTTCCCAAATCGCCAAAGCCCTTGACATTTGTTATAACCATACGGTAAACAAGCCCTAAAAGTTTAACAAGAATTTGAGAAAAAACGATAGTTAAGACATTAATCATACACGATTGCTTTTTGTTTGTACTCATAAAAATCCCTCTGAAAGATGTTTTGTATGAAAATTTCTTTTATATGCTATTAAGTGATAATGAATTTTACCACAAAAAATAAAAAAACGCAAATCTAATTTAGAAAATATTGTTTATATACTTGCTTTTTTATGCCTTTTATTCTAAAATTACAGTTGAATGTTTGTGAGAGGAAGTAATTCTGTGTTTAAATATGAAATGCACTGTCATACTTGTGAATCAAGCAGATGCGGGAAAATACACGGTAGAGATTTAGCGGATTTCTATAAGAAAATGGGTTATGACGGCATAGTGGTTACCGATCATTTTTTAAACGGCAATACTACTGTTGACAGAAATCTTTCATGGGAAGAAAAAATTGATTTATATAAAAAAGGCTACGATGAAGCATTAAAAAGAGGAAAAGAAATAGGACTTAAAGTGTTTTTCGGAATAGAGTTTTCACTCCTCGGAACGGATTTTTTGGTGTACGGACTAAACAGCGATTGGTACAAAGAGCATACCGATTGCGATAAACTGCCGATTCGTAACTTCTGCGATTTGGTGCATGAATCGGGCGGTTTTATTGCACAGGCACACCCGTATCGTGAAGCAAGCTACATAGAAGTTATAAGACTTCTTCCAAGCCATGTCGATGCGGTTGAAATTTATAATTCAAGTATGGATGACCATACAAACAAAATGGCATCAATATATGCAAAAGAGTATGGACTTTTAACTATGTGCGGTTCGGATAACCATGTTGGATTAAAAGAGTTTTTGGCATCATTGGAACTTGATTTTGAGGCAACCGGCATTCATGATATAATAAAGGCTGTCAGGGAAAACAGAAAAAGTATCAAGGCATACGAGTTAGACAAAGATACATACCATGCAAGGGAAAAGAACTTATCGTTTTTACTTGACTGATAATTAAAAAAAAGTTAAAATATATTGTAACATGAATCAAAAAGGACAAATCAAATGTTTAATAAACTCATACAATCGACAAGACAGTATGAAAGACTTAAAAATGATATAAAAAACGGCATAAGGCACGCTTATATTTTTGAAGGTACGGAAGGAATCGGCAAAAAGACTGCGGCAAAATGGTTCTCGGCTGCGATTTGTTGTGAAAACAAGAACCTTTGCGGAGTTTGTTCTTCGTGCAAAAAGTTTGAGGCAAACTTTCATCCCGACTTTTTCATGACAGATGACGAGAAAAAAAGTGTAGACGATATCCGCTTAATTCGAGATGAAGTATTTATAAAACCGTATATGTCGGACAAAAAAATTTTTGTTATAGACGGGGCGGATAAACTGAGCGACAAGGCACAGAATGCACTTTTGAAAATATTGGAGGAACCACCCGAATATTGCATTTTGATACTTTTGGTTCAAAATACACAGAATCTTTTGCCGACAATTATTTCAAGAAGTGCCGTAATCTCTTTTGAACCGATTAAAAAAAGTGCGGTAAAGATTTATGTGGAAGAAAACTTCCCGAATTTGAAGGAACAAAGTGAGTTTATCTCATCTTTTTCACAGGGCATAATCGGTAAAGCAATACGAATGTGCGAAGATTCTTCATTTTTCGAAAAAAGGAAGAAGATATATGACGGCATTTTACTCCTTTTGGATTCCAAAAAGAAGATTTTTAATGTTTTGAATGCACTGATGCCGACAAATTCAATTACGGACGAGGACAGAGAAAACATTTTTGAACTTTTGCTCTCATGGTTTGGAGATATATTGGCAATAAAAAATTCCCTTTCGGTTAAAAATACAGACTATAAAGACGAACTTGATAAGTTCGCATCAAAGATGACAAATGTTTCGGTTGTATATACTATTGACATAATCGCAGAAACAGGGAGAAATATAAATCAATCAATGAAAAATGACTTGTGGCTCAGCGAAATGCTCATAAGTTGTTGGGAGGAAATACATGGTACAAGTAATAGGAGTAAGATTCAAACAAACGGGCAAGACATACTATTTTGACCCCGAAGATAAAGAGGTTAAACTTGGGGACAGTGTAATAGTAGAAACGGCGAGAGGTCTTGAATTCGGCACGGTAACATTGCCAAAAAGCGAAGTCGAAGACGAAAGAGTAGTTCAGCCCTTAAAAACAGTTATTCGGATTGCTACCGATGAGGATAAGAAAAAACTTGAAAAAAATCGTGAAGATGAGAAAAAAGCGTTTAAAATATGCGAAGAAAAAATAGAAAAGCATGGTCTTGATATGCATCTGGTAAATGTTGAATATACTTTTGATGCGGAGAAAATTATTTTTTATTTCACTTCGGACGGACGAGTTGATTTTCGCGAACTTGTAAAGGATTTGGCATCGGTATTCCGAACACGAATCGAACTCAGACAAATCGGCGTAAGAGATGAAGCCAAGATGCTCGGAGGACTTGGAATTTGCGGAAGAGGACTTTGTTGCAACAGTTACCTTGACGATTTTCAGCCGGTTTCTATCAAAATGGCAAAAGAACAAGGGCTTTCGCTTAATCCGACTAAGATTTCCGGTGCGTGCGGAAGACTTATGTGTTGTTTAAAATACGAGCAGGACAACTATGAAGAGTTGATGAAAACCGCACCAACCGTGAAAAGCGAGGTTATGACTCCCGATGGAAACGGAACAGTGCGTTCGGTATCGCTTTTAAAAGGAGAAGTCCAGGTAGTACTCGAAAAAGACCAATCGCTTATAAAAACATACCCGGTTGACAGTATTAAAATACTTAAAAGAGCATACGAAAAGAAAGACGATGACACCATTGAAGAATGAAACGATAAATGCGACAAAAAAAAGATATAGTTTGGGAGAAGAAATCTTTAATTCCGTAACCCACGGGACAGGAACTTTGCTTTCTGTTACGGCGACAGTGCTTTTGGTGGTTTTTGCTTCGTTAAACCGCAATGTCTGGGGAATTGTAAGCGGGTCAATTTACGGTTTTTCTTTGATTGTTTTGTATTTAATGAGTACGCTGTATCATGCAATAGTTAAAGAAAAGGCTAAAAAAGTTTTTCAGGTAATAGACCACTGCTCAATTTTCATTTTAATCGCAGGCACATACACACCGCTTTCGCTGTGCACATTGAGAAATGACGGCGGTTGGTGGCTTTTTGGAGTTATATGGGGTTTGACGGCAATCGGAATAACTTTAAATGCAATAAGTTTAAAAAAGTTTTCAAAAATCAGCATTCTTCTCTATGTCTTGATGGGTTGGTCGGTAGTTTTTATGTGGAAAAGGCTTACCTTAAATATGGCAGATATGGGAGTAAAACTTCTTTTGGCGGGCGGAATTGTGTACATGATAGGCATTTTGTTTTATGCGATGAAAAAATTAAAATATATGCATTCTGTTTGGCATATTTTTGTACTTTTGGGAAGCGTTTGCCACTTTTTCTGCATATTGCTGTATGTTATGTAAATATTTGGTTACAGTTTGATAAAAGGTATTGACAACTAAAATCCCTTGTATTATCATAACCACGAAAGAGGTGATATGATGCGTAAATTTGAGATACACGATCTTGACATCAACTCATTTATAAGTGAGATTGAAAAGTGCGAGGGTGCTGTATGGATGACCACCAAAGACGGCGACAGACTTAATTTAAAATCAGCATTTTGCAGAATAGTCGGTATTATGTCGGTTGTTGAGGGCGGCAGGCTTTCCGAGGCGACCATTGAGTGTGAAAACGAAAATGATGAAAGCAGATTATTCAGATTTAACCTCTATGGTAAAGACGAATAAAAAATGACCGATTAAGGGTCATTTTTTTATTGCTTAATTTAAAAAATAATGGTATAGTTTACTTGGTGATAAGAATGTTTAAAGCACTCAAAGAAAATATACAGAGCATAAAAGACAGAGATCCTGCCGCAAAAAGCAGTGCACAGGTTTTTTTCTTGTACTCGGGACTTCACGCTGTTATATACCACAGAATAGCACATTTTTTATATAAGCATAAAAGATTTTATCTTGCACGGTTGGTATCGCAACATTCAAGATTTATGACGGGAATTGAAATACATCCGGGTGCAACGATAGGAAAATGTCTGTTTATAGACCACGGTATGGGTGTTGTAATAGGTGAAACGGCAGAAATAGGAGATTATTGTACCATATATCAGGGCGTAACATTGGGCGGTACAGGACACGAAAATGGGAAGCGTCATCCCACTCTCGGAGATAATGTCATGGTTGGAGCGGGAGCAAAAGTTTTAGGTCCTTTTAAAGTAGGAGATGGTGCGAAGATTGCCTCGGGAGCGGTAGTCCTTTCGGAGGTTCCTCCTCATTCAACCGCAGTCGGTATTCCTGCAAGAATAGTTGGGCAGAAGGAAACAAAGAGAAACGAAGACCTCGACCAAATTCATATTCCCGACCCGATGTCGCAGGAACTTTGCAAGTTACTTATCCGAATTGAAAATCTTGAAAAAGAAATAAAAAAAGAAAAGTCATGTGATTGACTTTTCTTTTTTTATACCTCAACCGATGCGTATTTTTCTTTTATAAAAGTAACTGATGCACGGGAAAACGAAGTTTCTTCAACAAGAGCCTTAAAGTCCTCACTTTCACTTACTTTGCACGAAACGAATATGGTAACAGAGTCTTTAAAATCGGAGTTTTCAATTACATAACCTTTCATTTCAAATGCATAGCGAAGTTTTTCATACATTGAGTAGTCGCATTTTACACTGAATTCACTGCAAGGAAGCATCAATACTTTTTTTGATGCGTCAACTGCAATTTTCGCACCGTTTGTATACGCTCTTACAAGACCTCCGCCACCTAAAAGAATACCTCCGAAATAGCGGGTAACAACAACGGCAACATCTGTTAAGCCTTCTTTCCTTAAAACATCAAAAACCGGAAGTCCGGCAGTTGCGGAAGGTTCACCGTCATCGCTGAAACGAGAGATATTGTTATCTCTTATTAAGTATGCATACACATTGTGATTGGCATCACGGTGTTTTGCACGAATTTCATTGATAAACGAAACAGCTTCTTCTTCAGTTTTTACAGGCGTACAATAACCGATAAAGCGTGAACGCTTTTCCGTGAACTCATCACTTGCACGCTTTTTTACCGTAAGGTATTCATTCATTAATTTCGTACTCCTTTATCAAAGAGTATAAAATGTCATCACACATAAGTTCCAATACCGTTCCGTTTTCCGTGAATTCTTCTTTGATAAATCCCTTTTCGGAGTGGAGTCTTGATGACAGAGAAGAATTTGTGTAAGGAATTAAAAGTTTTACTTTTTTCTTTTTGCCGGGAAGATATTGGTCTAATTTTTCTTTTAATTTGTCTATGTTTTCGCCGGTTTTTGCACTTACAAAGACAAAATCGTCATATTTACCCTTTGGTCTTATATTTGTGTTTTCAATAACATCGCATTTGTTAAAAACAGCAATGGTTGTTTTTGCCTTGCAGTTAAGAGATGCCAAAAGCCTGTCTGAAACTTCAATCATTTCATCAGCGGACGGGTTTGAAGCATCAATAACATGCAAAATAACATCTGCACGGGTAGCTTCTTCAAGAGTTGATTTAAAAGCATCAATCAAATGGTGCGGAAGTTTTCTTATAAATCCGACAGTATCTATCAAAACGGCGTTTCTGCCGTCAGGAAGGTCAAGCCTTCGAGCCGTAGGGTCCAAAGTTGCAAATAAAAGATTTTCAGCAAAAATATTTGAGTCGGTTAATAAATTTAAAAGAGTGCTTTTGCCTGCATTTGTGTAACCCACAAGAGCGGCGGTTACATAGTTTTCTTTTTCACGCTTTCGCCGTAAAACATCACGGCGTTCCTCTATTTCTTTTAATTCTTGTTCAAGAACGGAAATCCTGTTTCTTATGTGTCTTTTATCGCTTTCAAGTTTTGTTTCGCCGGGGCCTCTCGTTCCTATTCCGCCACCTAAACGGCTGAGGGCAACGCCTCTGCCGGTAAGCCTTGGAAGGTTGTATTTTAACTGAGCGAGTTCGACCTGAATTTTACCCTCTTTTGAAATGGCGCGAGATGCGAAAATATCAAGGATAAGAGAACTTCTGTCAATTACTTTAACAGAAACTTCTCTTTCAATATTTCGTATTTGAGAAGGGGTCAGTTCATCGTCAAATATGACCATATCCGCTTCGGTATTTTTGCAAAATTCCGAAAGTTCTATAAGTTTACCGGAACCGATGTATGTGGCATTGTCTTTTTTTATTTTGTTTTGAAGCATTTGTCCCACGACAACCGCTCCCGCGGTACGGGCGAGTTCGCTGAGTTCTTCCAATGTTTCGTAAGAAGAATTGTCTATTATATCATCATCGCTTGTATGGACACCGACCAAAACCGCTCTTTCGGGGACTTGTTCATTTTGATACATAATTTCACATCCTTATAACAGTATAACACATATAAAATAAATTTTGCAATAATATTAAATAAAGAATAAAGTATTTACTTAAACGGTATTAGATGATATAATTACAGTAATTTATTGTTTGGAGTGATAATTTTGCAGATTGCACAGTGGATTTCCAAGAACAGAAAACTATTTATACTAACGGTTTGCCTCGTTGTCATTTTGGCTGTTGTGAGTACAACGGCAGGAATTGTAATTAGTGCTACAAACGACCAAAATAAAATCATCGGCGGTGTATATGTAAATGATACATATGTTGGTTCTATGACTGAACAAGAGGCAAAAAAAGCGGTAGAGAGTAAATATGGCGGGGAACTTGGGAAAAAAGACATTTCGGTTGTAATATCCGGAAAAAAGGCCACTCTTAACTCAGAAACGGTAGATGCAAGATATGATGCCGAAAAAAGTGTTAATAAGGCTCTTAAAGTGGGAAGAGAAGGAAACTTTTTTAAGAAAGTTTACGAAATTGTAAACGCATGTATTTTTAAAAAGCACATTACACCCTCAATAAAAGTAGATGAAGAGAAGTTGAATGCATTTATAACGGAAAATGCAGACGGACTTGAAACATTTGTTGTAGATTACACAAGTGAACTTGTGGAAAGTAATATTGTAATAACAAACGGAACATCGGGAATGATGGTAAACAGAGAAAAAGCACTTGAAAAGATTACGAATGCTTTTGAAAATTCTCTTTCGGAGGTTATTCTCGATATAGAAAAAATTGAGCCGTCTTATCCTAATGCCGAAGACATTTATAAATTGTACGACAGACAAATGCAGGATGCAACTTTTGAAGAAGCAGACGGAGAAGTTAAAATTTATGACGAGGTAATAGGAGTTAAGGTTGACAAAGCTAACACCGCTTATACAATAGAGAAAAACAGAGAAGAAGGTAAGTCATACAGTATCCCTGTTGAAATTCAATTGCCGAATGTTAAGGCGGATACTCTTAAAAAGACTTTGTTTAAAGATGTGCTTTCCGAGTTTAAGACAAATTATTCTTCGAGCAGTGCAAACAGAGCATCAAACATTGAACTTGCCGCCTCCAAAATTAACGGTACGGTATTAAAACCGGGAGAAGAGTTCTCTTTTAACACAATAGTTGGGAAGAGAACGACAGAGAGCGGGTTTAAAACTGCTCATGCATACTCATCGGGAAAGGTTATAGATGAAGTAGGCGGAGGCATTTGTCAGGTATCTTCAACATTGTATACCGCAGTGCTGTATGCTGACCTACAAGTAACCGAGAGAAGAAGCCATCAGATGACCGTTTCGTATGTTCCTCTCGGACAGGATGCAACGGTTAATTACGGTACACAGGATTTTAAGTTCAAAAACAATTCAAACTATCCGATAAAGATTCTTGCAAACGGTAGAAACCGTACACTTACGGTAAAAATCTTAGGTTACAAGGAAGAATCAAAATACACCATCAGACTTATAAATGTAAAGACCGCAACTTATCCGTTTAAGACCGTAGAAACAGTTGATAATACATTGGCACCGGGAAAGGTTGTTGTGGACCAAAACGGTTCTGACGGCTATAAAGTTGAATCGTTCAGAGCATATTACGAAGGGGATAAACTCGCAACAAAACAAAGCCTTGGCGTAAGTAATTACAATGCCTCGGATAAGATTGTGAGAAAGGGACCCGATACTGCTGATGTCGATACAAGCACAAATGAAGGGGAACATACAGACATTGACAGTAGCGGAAGTGTAGAGGTGTCGCCGGAGGACGAAGTAAAACCCGAGGAGGACGAAGTAGTTGTCTGAGAATTACGGAAACGAGAGTATAGTAGCCTTAAAAGGAGCGGACAGAGTCAGAAAACGCCCCGGCGTTATATTCGGCTCGGACGGAATTGAAGGCTGCGAACATTCGGTATTTGAAATAATATCAAACTCTATTGATGAAGCCAAGGAAGGACACGGCAGAGTAATAGAGGTATATCGTTATGCGGATAATTCAATTGAGATAAAGGACTTTGGAAGAGGAATACCTCTTGATTGGAACGAAAAAGAGCAACGCTACAATTGGGAATTGGTATTTTGTGAACTTTATGCGGGCGGTAAGTTCGATAAAGGCGATGGCAAAAGTTATATGTATTCGCTCGGACTTAACGGATTGGGACTTTGTGCTACTCAGTACAGTGCAGAGTATATGGATGTTACCGTAAATTACGGAGGATATGAGCATAAACTCTACTTTGAAAAGGGAGAAAATGTAGGCGGACTTTTTAAAGAAGAAACAAAGAGCAGAAAAACAGGAACAGACATAAAGTGGCGTCCCGATATAAATGTTTTTACCGATATTGAAATTCCTTTTGAGTTTTTTGACGAAGCACTTAAAAGGCAGGCTGTTGTCAATGCGGGAATTACATTTAAACTTTCGTATCAAAAAAATGACGGACAAACAGAAAAAAAAGAATATGTCTACGAGAACGGAATAGTTGACTATATAAATGAAATTTGCCCCGATAAAAAACTTACAGATGCAGTTTTTTATGAGGGCGAGCGAAAGGGCAGAGACAGAGCCGATATGGACGACTACAAGGTCAAAATTTCGGCATCATTTTGTTTTTCAAATGAGGTAAACAGGATTGAATATTATCACAATTCAAGTTTTCTCGAATATGGCGGAGCACCCGACAAGGCAACAAGAAGTGCGTTTGTTTCGGCAATAGATACTTACATTCGCCAAAACGGTAAATATAACAAAAATGAGAGTAAAATCACATTTAACGATGTAGCCGACAGCCTTATTTTAGTTACAAACTGCTTTTCAACTGTTGTAAGTTATGAAAATCAGACGAAAAAGAGTATTACAAACAAGTTTATACAAGAGGCAATGACCGATTTCTTGCGTCAGACACTCGAAGTTTACTTTATAGAGAATAAGCCGGAAGCAGACAGAATAGCAGAACAAGTTTTATTGAATAAAAGAAGCCGTGAAATGGCGGAAAAGACAAGAAATAATGTCAAAAAGAAACTCACGGGGAATATGGATGTTACAAACAGAGTTAAAAAGTTTGTAAATTGCAGAAGCAAAGACATTGAAAAACGAGAACTTTATATAGTTGAGGGAGATAGTGCGTTAGGTTCATGTCAGCAGGGAAGAGATGCTGAATTTCAAGCAATTATCCCGGTCAGAGGAAAAATTTTAAACTGCCTTAAAGCTGATTTTGACAAAATCTTCAAAAATGATATAATTGTCGATTTGATAAAGGTTTTGGGTTGCGGAATTGAAGTTAAAAGCAAACACAATAAAGAACTTAACTCGTTTGATATGGACTCATTCAGGTGGGCAAAAATAATAATTTGTACCGATGCCGATGTTGACGGATTTCAGATACGAACTCTTATTTTAACCATGCTTTACCGCCTTGTGCCGACACTGATAGAAAAAGGAAAAGTCTTTATCGCAGAATCTCCTCTCTTTGAGATAACGACAAAGAATAAAACATATTTTGCATATAACGAAAGAGAAAAGATGGAGATATTGGAAGAACTTTCAGGGCAAAAGGTAACACTTCAAAGAAGCAAAGGACTTGGCGAAAATCAACCCGATATGATGTGGGAAACGACAATGAACCCTGAAACAAGAAGATTAATTCAAGTCCTTCCCGATGAAGCAGAAAAAACGGCACAGATGTTTGACCTTCTTTTGGGCGATGATCTTCAAGGAAGAAAAGATTACATCGCACAAAGGGGAAAAGAGTACATCGACTTAGCGGATATAAGTTAAAAGAGGAAATCAATTTTGATTTCCTCTTTTTTTAGTTATGTATTTTGACATTTTGTGAGTTATTATTAAACATATTTCACATGGCAACAAAAACCGATGAAAAGCAAGCAAAGCACCTTTTATTGAGCCGAATTTCCAAAACTTCAAATTTTCAAATCTAAACTTGAAAGGATACAAACCTTCGTTTTTGGCAAATTTCAGTTCACGATTAAAAATGTGATCATCACGGCACAGTGCCAACCAGATAAATGCCCATTCCAATATTTGATTTTTCTTTTGGTTAATCCGACTTAATTCAAATTCCGTATATTCATTTTCTTTAGTTGATTCAGTATCAAACATAAAATATGCACTTTTAATCCCTTTGTACTTTTTTATGTAGGAGTCATCAGTCTTTAAATGTGTTGCAGAATTTTCTCTGTAACGGTATAGATAAACAGGAGCAGATATTCGACAAGCAGTTTTGGAAAAATGCCCGATGAAATGGTTGAATATTACATCTTCATATACAGAGATTGTCGGGAAATTAATATTATTATCGACAATGATACTTTTTTTCACGATATATGTCCAACAGTAGTTAGGGTGAATTTCGGTTACGGGATTAATGTTTTCTTCTTTGTTGATTTTACATGATAATTCATGGACTTCAAAGTCATTTTCCGGAATTATTTGATATCCCAAAAGCAGTAAATCTTCTTTTAAATTATTGGTTATTTCGCGGAGACAGTTAGATGCGATTTTGTCGTCTGCATCTACAAACCATATATATTTCCCGTGTGCATTTAAAACGGCGATATTTCTTGAGTGCGAAACGCCTTTGTTTTCTTGCTCTATTACTGTAATGTTTGAGTATTTTTTTTCGTATTCTTTAAGGATATTCAGTGAACTGTCTTTTGAGCCATCATTTACACAAATAATTTCATAATCATCGTATGGCAAATCCTGGTCAACTAAAGATTTTAAACAATCCGATAAATAAGTTTCCATATTGTAAACAGGAACTATAATTGATAAAATTTTGCTTCCCAAAATAACACCCCATTTATAGAATAAGAACAATTCAAATGCAAAACTTAAAATTGTGATATTAATATGCGTCAGATAGGTATGAAAAATTTCTTAATTGACACAACAAACATCAAAATGATGTTTATAACTGCGTACATAATAACACAAAAAATATAGTCTGTCAATTTAAAACATCATTTTGATAATGCAATGTCAAAAAGGTTGCGGTATTATACACAAAAAGGGTGATGTATTTGGTAGCAGACAGAATAAAGCAGTTACGAGATAATAGGTCAATTACGCAGACCGCTTTGGCAAAAAAAATAGGCATTACACGGTCAAGTGTAAATGCCTGGGAGATGGGGATTTCTGTCCCTTCAACACAGTATATAGTTGAACTTGCTGAAATTTTTAAAGTTTCCACGGATTTTTTGTTAGGCGTTAGCACTACATCAAGCGTAGATGTATCGGGACTTACCGAGGAAGATGTCAGTATTGTTTGCCAAGTGGTGCAACACCTCAGAAAAAAGAACATAAATGAAGAGCAATAAAAAAAGGCTTTGTGAATTCACAAAGCCTTTTTTAGTTTAAATTATCTCATCAAAACATCAATGTTATCAAGTGCCTTACCCGTACCAATCGCAACACAAGAAATGGGGTCATTTGCAACCCTTACATCAATGCCTGTTTCTTCACTCAAAAGTCTGTCAAGACCGTAGATAAGACTTCCTCCGCCTGTCAGGATAATACCGTTGTCGGAAATATCGCTTACAAGTTCCGGCGGAGTTTTTTCAAGCACATTGTGAGTGATTTCGATTATCGAAGCAACGGTTTCTTCAAGTGCTTCCATTATCTCGGTGCTTGTAACCGTAACCGTCTGAGGAAGTCCGGTTACAAGTGAGCGACCTTTGATTTCCATACTTGTTTCTTCCGGACGAGGGAAAACGCAACCTATTTCCTTTTTTAAAGTTTCTGCGGTGCGTTCGCCTATCATCATAGAATATTTTTTTCTTATATAGCGGACAATCGCATCGTCAAATTTGTCGCCCGCAATTTTGAGTGAATCCGAAACAACCGTTCCGCCGAGAGAAATTACCGCAACATCGGTAGTACCGCCACCAATGTCAACAACCATAATTCCAACGGGGCGTGCAATGTCAACTCCTGCACCTATTGCGGCAGCAATAGGCTCTTCAATAAGATATGCCTTTGAAGCACCCGCCTGAATTGTTGCGTCAACAACGGCTCTTTTTTCAACCTCCGTAACACCGCTCGGTACACAAACTATTACACGAGGCTTAAAAAGACGGCGGGAACAAACTTTTTTCAAAAAGTGTTTGAGCATTTTCTCCGTTACATCATAATCGGAGATAACACCATCTTTAAGAGGTCTTATTGCAACGATATTTCCGGGTGTTCTCCCGAGCATTTTCTGTGCAGCCATACCAACCGATACCACACGCTTTGATGTGCGGTCAATGGCGACAACGCTCGGCTCGTGGAGGACAACACCTCTGCCTTTGACATAAACCAAAACAGATGCAGTTCCAAGGTCTATGCCGATATCTTGTCCGTATCCAAACATATTACATTCTCTCCTTAATATAGGAAATTGTTTTATCTATTGCCTCATCTGCCAAAAGTTCCAAATAATCTTTTTCGCCTCTCAGTTTGTACTCTACAACGCCGTCTTGTGCTTTTTTACCGACTGTGATTCTTACGGGAAGTCCTATTAAATCCATATCCTTAAACTTAACTCCGGGACGCTCATCACGGTCATCCAAAAGTACCTCAATACCTGATTTTGTAAGTTTGTCGTAGATTTTGTCTGCAATTTCTTTTTGTGTGGGGTCGTCATATTTTGTTGCTACCAATGCAACATGGAAAGGAGCAACGGAAACAGGCCAAATGATACCGTTTTCGTCATTGTTCTGCTCGATTATTGCCGCAACACAGCGGTTAACACCTATTCCGTAGCAACCCATAATAACCGTTTGGTCATCACCGTTCTCATCAAGATAAGTAAGATTGAGTGCTTTGGAATATTTTGTACCGAGTTTAAAAATATGACCTACTTCAATGCCCTGAGTAGTGGAAATTCTGCCACCACACTTCGGACAAACATCTCCGTCAGTGATATTTCTCAAATCAAGCACTTTTGTCGGAGTGAAATCACGATTTACTTCAACTTTGTTGTAGTGATAACCGGTCTTGTTTGCACCCACTATAAAAGAACGCATTTTAGCGACTTCGTTATCAATATAGACAGGAATTGAAAGTCCAACCGGACCTGCAAAACCAACGCAAGCATTGGTAATTCTTTCAACGGAGGCGGGGTCTGCCATTTCAAGCTCGATACAACCGAGTTCGTTTTGAAGTTTTGTTTCGTTAAGTTCACGGTCGCCTCTTACCATAGCGGCAACAAACTTATCGTCTGCACGGTAGATAAGGGTTTTGGCAAAAACATAAGGCTCAACACCAAAGAAATTTGTCAAATCTTCAATGGTTCTTGAATTTGGTGTTTCGACAAGTTCCATCGGAAAACTTTCTGTCGGATACGGCTTATCTTCGGGTATGCAGGCAGCCTTTTCATCGTTTGCCGCATATCCGCACTTTTCACAAGAAGCGATAAGTGCCTCTCCTATGTCCGATTTAACCATATATTCCTGACTTCCGCTTCCGCCCATTGCACCCGAGTCTGCATCTACGATTGTGTAGTCAAGATTCATTCTGTCAAATGTTTTTATATAAGCGTCATACATCTTTTTGTAACTTAAATCAAGTCCTTCTTGATTTATATCAAAAGAATAAGCATCTTTCATTAAAAATTCACGGCTTCTCAGCACACCGAAACGAGGACGGCGTTCATCACGATACTTTGCCTGAATTTGATAAAGAATAATTGGGTATTTTCTGTAAGACTGAACATCATTTTTAACGGCTTCGGTAAATGTTTCTTCATGAGTAGGTCCGAGGCAAAAGTCTCTTTGGTTACGGTCTTTAAGCCTAAACATTTCAGGACCGAATACATCCCATCTTCCGGATTGAATGTAAGATTCGGCAGGCAAAATTGCCGGCATTAAAAGTTCCTGAGCACCTGCTCTGTCCATTTCTTCACGAATTATGTTTTCCACTTTTCTTAAAACTTTAAGTCCGAGAGGAAGATATGAATAAACTCCCGCCGCAACTTTACGCATAAGAGCGGCACGAAGCATAAGACGATAACTTGTGATTTCCGCTTCGGCTGGAACCTCACGGAGTGTGGGGATAAATAAATTACTTGCTTTCATGATTTCGCACCTTTCGATTATGTACATTATCGGAAAGATTTTATCAAAGACAAAAACTTTTGTCAAGGTTACGAAATCAATAATAATGTACAGAAAATTTTGCTGATTTTTTATATTTAAGATTTTGATTTTTCCCTTGCGGCAAAAAAGTTGACACCCAAAACACCGAGTAGAATTGCCACAGTTCCTATGACTTGATACTGATGGATTTCTTCGTGATTAAAAATTACTCCGATTGCGATTGTCGTAAGTGTACTTACTCCGCTGAAAACAGTGGCTTTTAAAACACTGATTTTAGATAGCGAAAAATTGTTCATACCGGTTGCAACAAGAGATGACACAACAGACAAAACAAAGAAAGCGATTATGTTTTCAAGCGAAAAGAACGGATTAAAATATGTATCCAAATTGTGATTTATTGCGTGTCGGACAATGTTTATACCGTTAAAAACGACTGCACCGAAAAATGCCGAAAAACAGGTGATTTCCATCGGAGAGAATTCACCTTTTTTGGAAGTTTTCCTTGAAAATACCGTAAACAGCGAACCCGAAGCGACCGTTAGAATCAAAAAGATTATTCCCAAAACGCTGTCTTTTTCGTTTGAAACAGATGTTTTTGAAACGATATATACAACGCCTAAAATACTTAAGATCAGACTTAATTTTTGAAGTAAAGTGCTTTTTTCTTTTAAAATTATTCTTCCGAAAATTACTGTTGCAATCGGAATCATGGCTATAATAACAGCAACAGTCAAATCACTGCTTAAAGATATGCCCATGGTTTCAAAAAAGTAGTACAACCCCGGCTCAAAAACGGCAGTCAAAAAAATATATTTTAGGTTTTTGCCTTTGAAGTTGATTTTTAAAATTTTGCACGACCAAAGGAGCAATATAACAATACTGCTGAATAAAAACCGAAGTGACAAAACATCAAGCACATCGGCACTTGAAAGAAGTCCGCCGGTAAAAAAAACGGTGCTTCCGTATATCATATTCTTTAAAATAACGAATAAATATGCCATAAGAATCTCCCTTCTTAACAAAAGTTAACATTATTTTGTGATTTTACCAAAGAGAAAAAATTTTGTCAAGAAATACTGAACTGATAAGTGAAATTGTTGAATTGATTAAATTAATGTGCTATATTGTAATAAGTAAAAGGGAGGTATGCCGTTTGGATATAAACAAAAAAGCACAGTTTATAATTGAAACATTGAAAAAAAACGGATATAAGGCATACCTTGTGGGAGGCTGTGTAAGAGATTATCTTATGGGTAAAGAGCCACACGACTTTGACATAACAACAAACGCCCTGCCGAGTGAAACAAAAAAAGTGTTTTCCGATTTTAACTTAATTACAAACGGCGAAAAACACGGAACAGTCGGAATAATTGCAGATGGTGAAGTTTTTGAAGTTACGACTTTCAGAAAAGACGGAGATTATAATGACTTTCGGCATCCGAACAAAGTGATATTTACCGATGATTTAACTTTGGACCTTTCCCGCAGAGATTTTACAATTAATGCAACAGCAATATCGGAAAATGAAATTGTTGACCCGTTTTTTGGACAAAATGATATAAATAACGAAATTATAAGATGCGTAGGAGATGCAAAAAAAAGATTTAAAGAAGATGCACTTCGTATTCTTCGTGCGATGCGGTTTTCTTCGACTTTGGGATTTAAAATAGAAGAAAAAACCAAAAGTGCCATGCACGAAAAAAGAGAACTTATATTGCATATTAAAAAAGAGCGGATTACAGACGAGTTTTTTAAAATGCTTTCGGGTAAAAACTTTTTAAATGTGTACCGTGAATTTATTGATATATTTAAAGTGTTTGAACCCAAGATAAATGAAAATGCGGTGCTTGGAGAAAGTAAAATATCATCGCTTTTTAACCTCTTTGGCGACAGTACGGAGTCAATAATTTTAGACAAAAGCACAAAAAACAAATTAGCCACGATAAAACTTTACGAAAACTCGGATATATTGCCGGAAAGAGCGGGAATAAAAAAACTTTTAAACAAGATGGGAAAAGAAAATTTCAAAGAACTGCTTTTGGTAAAAAAATCACGGGGAGAAGATATTTTTGGACAAAATGAAATATTTTGTGATATAATAAATAAAAAAGAGTGCTTTTCATTACAAGACCTTGCCGTAAACGGGGAGGATTTAAAAAAATGCGGACTTACGGGAGTTAAAGTGGGCAATGCACTACAAAAAGCACTTTGTTCAGTTATAGAAGAAAAAACGGAAAATGACAAGGAAAGTATTCTTCTTTTTTTACGAAGGGAAAAAGAAATTTTATGAGTATTATAATGAGAGCATACGCAAAAGTTAATCTTTCGCTTGATATTACGGGTAAGCGTCCGGACGGGTATCACGAACTTGAAATGGTTATGCAGACCGTAAGCCTTTACGACAGACTTATTGCAGAAAAAACGAAGAGCGGAATTAGTATAAAGACAAATCTTTCGTATCTTCCGGTAAACGAAGATAACCTCGTGTATAAAGCGGCAAAACTCTTTTTTGAAAAAACAAATATAGAAGGCGGCGTAAGTATAAACATTAAAAAAGTTATTCCCGTAGGAGCGGGACTTGCAGGTGGCAGTGCGGATGCTGCGGCGACTCTTAAAATTTTAAATAAGATGTATAATACCAAACTTTCATATAAAGAACTTGCAGATATAGGCGTAAAAATAGGATCTGATGTGCCGTATTGTATTTATGGCGGAACCAAGATTTCAAGAGGAATCGGAGAAAAACTGTATCCTGTAAAAAAACTGCCCGAATGTTATTTTCTT
>JAZLFH010000072.1:0-2524 GCA_045615705.1 Clostridia bacterium | reverse complement strand
CAGGCTGAAATGAATCTCTTTATGAGAACTCACACAGTAAGTGACATTCTTAAAACAAAATAAACGACGGCTGATGTCTTAAAAGCAGAAGGAGAAAAAATCAATGTTGTATGAAAAAGTTCTTGAACTTGGAAACGTGAACTTTACTTCGACCGAAGGTTTGAGCCGTGAAGAATGGCTTAAACTTAGGACTACTGGAATCGGCGGCAGTGACGCAGGTGCAATTATGGGGCTGAATAAATACTCAACTCCATTGAGTGTTTATCTTGCAAAAAAAGACTTTGCAAGTTTTGGCGGAAATGCTGCTACAGAATGGGGAAATATACTTGAAGACCCAATCAGACAGAAGGCTAAAGCCGACTTGGGAATTGAGGTTGAAACTGTTCCGGGAATGTTCACAAGCAAAGAATATGAGTTTATGAACGCAAACTTTGACGGTCTTGTTTATATTGACGGCGAAAAGGAAATCGCCGGAAGTGTTGTTAGTGGTCTTGGCGGACACGAAATTAAAACATCACGAACCGGCGACGGCTTCACAAATGACGAAGTTCCGGATAGTTACTACGCACAAGTTCAGCACTATATGGCGGTAACAGGACTGGACTTCTTCATTCTCACCGTGTTTATTTTCGACAGATACGAGGGCAGACATTATGTTATTCCACGCAAGGACGATTTTATTTCGCAGCTTATTGAAGCTGAAAAAAACTTTTGGAATGACAATGTTCTTGCAAGTGTTATGCCTTCACCAACCGGCAACGAAAACGAACTTGAATTACTCAAGTCTATGCCAATGGCTGAAACAATCGAACTTGATAGCGAATGTGAATCGCTTCTTGATGAAAAGGCTGCTATCGACGAACAGATTAAGGAGTTGCAGGCAAAAAGCGACGCTTTGAAAGAGCAGCTTTTAATCAGAATGAGTGCTGCTTCAAACGGTGCTGACGCTGAAAGAACTACTGCAACTTGCGGAAGGTGGAAAATCAGCTACAACACACAGGTATCAAAAAGAATTGATACTAACGCTTTGAAAAAAGCCGGGCTTTATGATGAATACGCTAAAGAATCCGTTTCAAAAGTTATGCGTATTTCCAAAAACAAAGAGGTGCAGTAATGAAAAGGGTTTTAGCAAGAGACGGCATGAAAACTTGTTGGAGTTGCGGCAGTTCTGAAATTTCAGTTTGTGAGGATAGTGAGAGTGAGAACTTCAAATATTTTGTACGTTGTGCGGATTGTGGAGAGCACACCCTTAACTGTCAGACAGAAAAAATGGCTAAAAAGGCATGGAATAGAGCGTATGAGATTCCTTTGGATTGATACAGAAACTACAGGAATTGAAGTCACCGACAGTGCAGCTTTTGAACTGGGAATGATTCTTGTAGATAACGGACAGGTGATTTGTGAAAGATGTTTCTTTCTGAATCCTTTGAGTGACACTATCAAGTATCACGAGGACGCAGGAAAGATTCACGGCTATTCGGAAGAGGATATAAAAACTTTCCCTTCGGAGCGTGAACAAATGCCAAAAGTTGCACAGTTCTTTTGGGAAGCAAGGGAATTATGGCAAAAGGACGGAAGCAAGAGTGAAAAAATGATTCTTGCCGGCTATAACATAGGATTTGACATTAAACACCTTAAAGCACTTTTGGAAAGAAACGGCTACAAACTGGAAGACTATTTTTCCGATGTGGTTGCTGATGTTTTCTTGCAGGTAAAAAAGGCAGGTATGCAAAAAGCACTGCCATACTTGAAAGACAGAAAACTTTCTACGGTTGCCGAACACTTGGGCGTAAAACTTGAAAACGCACATGACGCTATGGCAGATATTAAAGCAACTAGAAGCGTTGCTGCGAAATTGCACTCATTGGGTGTAAGTCTTTTATAAGCGAGGTTTTATATGATTAGCGATTTGATAAAGGTTATTGAAGCACAGGGCTTTATGGTTGAAAGGTTCAACAAGGTTAAAAATGTTGAAATTTGCGACACATCAGAAACTATTGAGTTTACTGTTTTCAGAAGCTCAAATGAACATAAATGCCGCTGCAAAGAAGCAAAGAAAAGTTACACCTTTGAAGATGTTCAGAGATTCTGTAATGAAGGGTGTGCAGACAAATACATTAAAGAGGGTGATTTGTTTGTTATTCCGGGTAATTTCACAGTAGATGAGTATGACGACTTTGACGAAATCGAAGCAGAAAATGTGCGTGTCATTGCGGTATCTGTAAAACCTTCAAGAGTTGTCTTCAACTTTGAAAGAATCCTTTTTAAACATTGCATTGATGAAGATTATGTAAAGGGTGGTAACTTTGAAGAAACTGAATTAGGCGGCTACATTAAAGGCAAATTTCAGAACGCTCTTGAAAAGAAACTTGGCGTTAATGTTTTGGATTGCAGCCTTCTTTCAAAAGAAAATGTCTTTGAAAAGAACAGTGAAGAATATATGCCGTTCTTTGATGAAAGAAAAAACAGAATCAAAACATTGCTTGATGATAGTGACACTTGGTACTGGTGGCTTAAAACGCCG
>JAZLFH010000071.1:0-8858 GCA_045615705.1 Clostridia bacterium | reverse complement strand
ATTTCATAATTTTCTCCGTTAATTTTTCCCCGTAGAACCAAACCCGCCGTCGGCTCTTGTTGTATCCGATAAATCAAGCGATGCTTCGAGTTCCACGGTTTCCACAGGTGAAATCACCAACTGACAAATTCTGTCGCCCTTATTTATAATGAAAGGCTCATTTGAATAGTTTGTTAATGCACACTTTACTTCGCCACGATAGTCGCTGTCAATGACACCGACACAATTCGAAAGTGTGATCCCGTGCTTTACCCCGAGTCCGCTCCTTCCGTATATGAATCCTGCATAACCTTCCGGGATTTCTATAGAAAATCCGAGCGGTACCAAAACTCTCTCATTCGGCATGACTGTCATACCATCTTCCACACACGCCCGACAATCCATTCCTGCCGAATTTTTTGTCGCATAAGCGGGCGGTAAAACCGCACTTGGCATAAGAGATGAAACATACTTAATTCTTACTTTCATATTATCCTCCGCCGATACCATAATTAAACAATATTATCATAACATATATTTTTGTTTGTTTCAATAATTAAATATAAAGAATCACGGTTTTTTTACATAATTAAAACCCCCAAAGCATTTGCTTCGGGGGTTTGAGTGTTGCAATAAAATAATTATCTCTTGCTAAACTGCGGTGCACGACGAGCTGCCTTTAAGCCGTACTTCTTTCTTTCCTTCATTCTCGGATCACGAGTAAGGTAACCTGATGTCTTTAATACAGAACGATACTCTTCATCAACCTTTAAAAGTGCTCTCGCAATACCATGACGGATAGCACCCGCCTGACCTGTAAAGCCACCGCCTTCTACTTTGCATACAACATTAAACTTTCCGTCTGTTTTTGTTGCTACAAGAGGCTGGCGGAGAATAACTTTAAGTGTTTCAAGTCCGAAATAATCATCAATGCTTCTGCCATTGATTGTAACTTCGCCTTTACCGGGAATAAGGCGAACTCTGGCGATTGATTTCTTTCTTCTGCCTGTTCCGTAGTACTGAACTGCTTCTTTTTTTGCTGCCATAAATTACACCCTCCCTTATTGAATGTTTCCTGCCCAATTTTCGGGCTTCTGTGCCTGCTGGTTATGTTCTGCACCCTTATAAACTCTGAGTCTTGTGAGTGCACTTCTGCCGATTGTCGTATCGGGAATCATTCCCTTTACTGCCTTGTACATAACTTCATCGGATCTTGTCTTCATCATATCACGAGCGGAAACTTCTTTTAATCCGCCAATCCAACCGGAATGACGACGATACATCTTATCGTTTAACTTATTTCCGGTGAACACTGCCTTATCGCAGTTAAGTATAATTACATTATCACCACAGTCAACATTAGGTGTGAATGTAGGCTTTGTCTTGCCTCTGAGAATGCTTGCCGCAAGTGAAGCAACACGACCTACGCTCTTGCCTGTTGCATCAAGAATGTACCATTTTCTCGATACTTCGCCGGTCTTTTCCATATAGCTTTTCATAGCCTGTACCTCCTACTTTTTTCTAACAGCGACTATTTTAATACTGCTTTTCCCCTTTGTCAATACATTTTTTTATATTTTTAAAGTAACCGGGTTAAAACTCTCGTTTTCTTTAATTTTCTCTTGTTTTCTCTTGAATTCTCACAAGGCAATTTTATTTTTTGTCCTTGAAAAAGTGAAAATTTTGTATTATTATCATACTGAAATCATATTTAAGGAAGACTTTTATGCAGAAAATACTTAGTTATCTTCGCAGAGGTATCGCCGATTATGACATGATACAAAACGGCGACAAAATAGCGGTGGGAATTTCCGGCGGAAAGGACAGTTTGGTCCTTTTGACCGCACTTTGCAGACTTAAAACATTTTTACCCGAAAAATTTGAATTGGAAGCCGTTACCATAGATACAGGGTACACGGAAATGAACTTTGAACCGGTAAAAAAACTCTGTGATGAACTTAAAATTAACTATACGGTAAACGAAACTCACATTAAAGAGATTTTGGAACTCAGAGGAGAAAAAAATCCATGTTCGCTTTGTGCGAATTTAAGGCGTGGTGCATTAAACAACTCCGCAAAGGCTCTCGGTTGCAACAAAGTTGCTCTCGCCCACCACAATGATGATGTTATAGAAACTTTTTATATGAGTCTTATTTTTGAAGGCAGACTTCACTGTTTTTCGCCCGTTACTTACCTCGACAGAAAAGATGTAACCGTAATCCGTCCTCTTATTTATGCTCCCGAAACTTTAATGTCGTCTACGGCGAAAAAACTCGGTCTTAATATTGTCAAAAACGCTTGCCCTATGGACAATAATTCTAAAAGAAAATATGTAAAAGATATGATTTACAATCTCGAAAAAGAAAACAAAGGGTTTAAAACACGGTTGTTTACCGCCGTGCAATCACTTGAAAATGAAGGGTGGAAAAAGATATGAAACTTCAAACAATTTCAATACTTGTAAAAAACAAATCAGGTGTTTTGGCGGAGGTTTCAAAAATATTTGCAAAAAATGATTTAAACATAGAATCTCTCGCTGTCGGAACTACATCATCGGACGACATTTCGAGAATTACCGTCAAATTTTTTGCTGATGATAATTCCCTTGATTTGTTAATTTCATCGCTTTCTTCAATGCCGTTTTTAATAAAAGTAAAAATTCTTTCGGACGATGCTTTTATCGAACGCCATCTCGCTTTTATCAAAGTGAAAGCGACCACAGAAACTCGTGGGCAAATACGGGAAATATCAGAGATTTTTCATGCACGGATTATCGACCTTTCTCCAAATGCCTTGATTATTGAAATTACCGGAACAGCAGATAAAATAAAAGCCTTAACCGATATGGTTAAGGACTTTGGAATACTTGAAATTGTAAAAACCGGTGCAATAGCCGTTGAACGAGGAGAATCCGTGCTTTAATGATGATGGTGCTTGATTGATTCGCACAAATGCGTTTCGCAGTTTTTGTTTTCGCACTCATCACACTTAAATTCAATTTCTATTGTTGTATGATTTATGCCGAGATGCGACAGATGATGTCGTATCTCTTTTTTTATGTTTGCGATTTCAAAAGGTGTTAGGCTTTCCGAAACAAGTGCATGTAGCGTCATATAGTTGTTGACTCCGTCCCCGCTCCAAAAATGTATATGGTGTGCATCAATGCCCTCTATTTCTTTGAGTTCATCTCTTACATCATCCATAGAGATATGTTCAGGTGCTTTTTCAAGAAAAATCGAAAACACCTTTTTTATGTTTTTTATCACATGAAAAAGAATAAATGCAGTTATACCTACTGACAAAATTGGGTCTAATATTGGTGCATTACCGACAAATTTTGCTATTATGCTCACAATTAAAACCGCAAACCAGCCCAAAACATCTTCAAGGAGATGAAGTCCTACCGCCTTTTCAGATATTTTTTCACCGCAGTTTGCCGTGTACGCTCCGATTCCGTTTAGTAAAATTCCGATTACCGACATAATTATCATTCCGCTGTAATCAACTGTTTTTGGATTAAAAAGCCTTGGTATTGAGTTATAAAGGACAACAACAGAGCCTACTCCGAGTACAAGCGAAGTTATAAATGCACTCAGCACCGAAAATCGTATATATCCATAGGTAAATTTATCGTCAGGTGCTTTTTTTGCTTTCTTTTCAAACATCCAAGCGAGAAAAAGAGAAATCGAATCTCCAAAATCGTGAAGTGAATCCGAAAGTATTGATATGCTGTTTGTAAAAAGTCCTCCGAAAAACTCAAAAATTGTAAAAAACAAGTTCAAAAAAAATGCAACTTTGATATTTTTCTCGCTGTCTTTTTTCATAAAATCACCTCTTTTAGTATTTTACTCCTACATTTTTTATTGTCAATATTTTTGTTGTTTTTACCTCCCTGCACTTTTTTCTTTGTTACAATACAGATGGTTCCTGAATATATAGCAAAGTTATGAAAAACATTTTAATTAAAAAACTTACAAGCAGAAAATTTTTATCGGCATTTTTGGTATTTTTATCAACTTTTGTTATCGCACTTAAATCAGAGTCGTTATCAAGCGAACAGTTAAGTACAATAATTGCGGGAATAAGCACCGTTTGTACATATATTATCGGCGAAAGCATAGTTGATATAAATGCTGTAAAATCAAAAGAAAGCGAGGAAAAATATGATTAGTACATATTCACTTAAAAAAGATGGTGAAAAAAGTTTAAGCACAAATTTTAAGGTAAAGGAATTTAGATGTAAAGACGGCTCGGACACTATTATGATTGATTCGGCTCTTGTTGACATCTTGCAGACAATAAGAAACCATTTTAAAACAAGCGTAACAATAAACAGTGCCTATCGAACAGAAACTTACAACAAAAAAGTCGGCGGTGCCAAAAGCAGTTATCACCTAAAAGGTATGGCAGCCGACATCTGTGTTTCAGGTGTGAATCCGCAAGTCGTTGCGGCGTATGCACTTTCTATGTCGGTACCGGGAATAATTTTGTATGTTACAAAAGGTTTTGTCCACATCGACACACGCCCGACTCCATATCACGCTAAGGTTACAAATTCCGTTACCGAAAAAGTGGAATCGTTTGGTTTGGTCGTAGGTTACGATGCCTGCACGGAAATGCTTTTGCATGACGGAGTAATAGAAAGTCCGCAATACTGGTCAGGCATTTTTTCAAACGATACATTCAACATAAATGTAACTTACCTAAAAAAATTACTGTTAAACTATCACAATAAATTGTAATCAATCAAACCCTACTCGATATTTAACGCAATATCGGCAGGGTTTTCTTCTTTCACTCCGGTTATGTTTGTATATGTGTTGGGTGTTACGCCCACAATTACCGTTTGTGCTATTGCAACGCTTGTTTCTATCGTTACCGTACTTCCCGCAATCGGCGGCAACACTCTTACATATGCCAAAACTTTAAGATAAACCGTGTGCAGTGTCTGATTTATTCCGGCATCACGAAATTCATCATACATATTAATACTTGATGATGCTAACGGGACAAGGCGTATCCTGATTTTGGGACCAAGTCCGGATAAAAACTCATTACCCAAAAGATTTCCGAGAGGAATACTTGCGTCAATCATATCGAGGTTTGAAATTTTTTCGCCGATTTCTTTTGACATATCGGATTTCAGTCTGTTTATCGTCATAACATCTGCACTTATGGCACTCACTCTGCCTTCGGCATCGTAAATAATTTTAATAATGTCTTCATATTTTATATTTTCACTACGCATTTTTTCGCTTATTGCAATGTCTATTGCCCTCGCACCCGCATTTTCCGCATAGTTTGATGCTACAGATGACATTATTGGTCTTATCCTTATTGAAAATTCAGCATACATTCCCACTAAAATTAACATCAAGCCTGCCAACACAATGTATCTTCTCGTTTGCTTTTTTCTTACAGTTTTTATGTATATCTTTGACAAGGCAGTTCACCTCATCAATATTATATGCTTCAAATACCCAAATAGGTCTTGATATAATCCGTTTCTTATGTTATATTCTAATGAGGAAGTGATTAAAATGGCTGAAGAAAAACGCATCACCTCCATCGGCGGAAGTGCCGTTATGGAAGGTGTTATGATGAGAGGCCCTAAAGACATTGCAACCGCCGTAAGAAAGCCTGACGGGGAGATTGTCGTGCAGAAAAAACCTGTTTCTCCTCTCGTTGATAAATTGCATATTAAAAAAATTCCCATAGTAAGGGGCGTGTTTGCTTTCTTTGATTCGCTCTTTACTTCTATGTCGGCACTTATGTACAGTGCGGAGTTTTTTGACATTGAAGAAGACGAACCCCAAGAGGAGTCAAAATTTGAGGCTTTTTTGGAAAAAACTTTCGGCGACAATCTAAAAAATGTGATTATCATTTTTTCTGTTATTCTTTCACTTATTTTCAGTATCGGGCTTTTCTTTGCACTGCCTCTTTTTGTAACTTCACTTTTAAACAAAGTTATATCAAGCGGTGTTTTGAAAACTTTAATTGAAGGTTTGATAAGAATTGCAATCTTTTTGTGCTATATTTATCTCATTTCCTTTACAAAAGATATTCAAAGAGTCTTTGAATATCACGGTGCGGAACACAAAACTATTTTCTGCTACGAAGCCGGGCTTGAACTCACTCCCGAAAACTGCCGTGATATGTCAAGACTTCATCCTCGTTGCGGAACAAGTTTTCTTGTTTTTGTTATGATAATCAGTATTGTCTTGTTCTCATTTATTTCCTGGGACAATATTTGGGTCAGGATAGGGCTCAGACTTGCTCTGCTTCCGGTAGTTTCCGGTCTTTCATACGAAGTTATTCGCTGGGCAGGTAAGAGCAAAAGCAAATTGGTTTGTGCAATAAGCAAACCCGGTATGTGGCTTCAAAAACTCACTACTCGCGAACCTGATGACTCACAGCTTGAAGTTGCAATCACCGCTATGAAGGCTGTTATTCCCGAAAACAGAGATGATGATATATGGTAAACCAAGATATTCTTAACAGTGCAAAAAACTCATTAAAAGATATTACCGATGTCCCTTCTCTTGAAGCAAGGATTTTGTTGGCATCCGTTATGAAAAGTGATACCGCACCCTTTACCAAAGAGGCAACCGAGGCAGAGAAGGTTGAGTTTATCCGCCGTTTGGGAAAAAGAATTATAGGAACTCCGCTTGCTTATATTGTAGACGAAAAAGAGTTTATGTCTTTAAAATTTGAAGTAAATGAGTCTGTTCTTATTCCCCGTCCCGATACAGAGTGTCTGGCAGAGTTTATAATTGACACATATAAAGATAAAAGTGTTAAGATTCTCGATGTGTGTTCGGGTTCAGGTTGTATAGGCATTTCTATTGCACACTACTTAAAGGACTCATATGTTACAATGCTTGACATTTCAGGCGAAGCAATTGATATTTCAAGAAAAAACATATTGCATAACAAAGTTACAAAAAGGGTTTTTGCAAAAAAACTTGATGTTTTAAAAGAAGAATTGCCTCTATGTTTTGATGTAATCGTTTCAAATCCGCCGTATATTAAAAGCGATGTTTTAAAAACGCTTGATGTTTCAAAACATGAACCTATACTTGCCCTTGACGGCGGTGAAGACGGACTTGTTTTTTACAGAGAAATTGTAAAAAAAGCATACTCATCTTTGAATAAAGGCGGTATGCTTGCTGTTGAGATTGGCTTTGACCAGAAAGATGAAGTGAGCGAGATTTTCAACAACTATTTTAAATCATCTTCATCACTTAAAGATCTTGCCGGAAATGACAGAATTGTTTGGGCGAAAAAATAATGTTAAAAAAATAGAAAAAAGGTATTGACTAATTATTTTTTTTCTGTTATACTCGTTTTCGTTGCAAAACATGTGGGAGCATAGCTCAGCTGGGAGAGCATCTGCCTTACAAGCAGAGGGTCACAGGTTCGAGCCCTGTTGTTCCCACCATATTTGGCCCGGTAGTACAGTTGGTTAGTACGCCAGCCTGTCACGCTGGAGGTCGAGGGTTCGAGCCCCTTCCGGGTCGCCACATAAAACTCCGACACAATTGACGGAGTTTTAGTATGCCTCTGTAGCTCAGTCGGTAGAGCAAGGGACTGAAAATCCCTGTGTCGCTGGTTCGATTCCAGCCGGAGGCACCAAAAATCGACAGGTTTCAACAGAAATCTGTCGATTTTTACTTATTACCTCTTCACTCTTCCCTCGAAAATCTGTGGATTTGTGGGAAGTAAAAGTAATAGTAACATAAGGTAAATATGACTAAACATTAATGTTGAGTAACAGAAATAAAAAATTAAACCTTGCAAATATAAAAACTATGTGCTATAATTCAATAAAGGCTGTGAAGCGGAGAGTAGTAAAAATTGGGTTATCAGAGAATAAGCATCATCGGCTGTGAGTGCTTTTGACAGATTTTTATGAAGTTCACCGTGGAGTTGTGCGTTGAAACTGAGTAGGCGTTACCGTAGACCGTGCGTTAAACGGAATTAAGTGTCCGCTTTTGCGGAAATCAGGGTGGTACCGCGGAATATTTCGTCCCTGTCCTTTTGGACAGGGACTTATTTTATTTATGAAAGGATTGTTGTTATGAAGCAGCAAATTGAAGCGATTCGTCTTTCGGCTGAAAATGAACTTAAAGGCGTTTCAAATCTTGAAGAACTCGACTCACTCCGTGTAAAGTATCTCGGAAAAAAAGGTGAACTTACATCTCTTCTTCGAGGTATGGGTTCTCTTTCCCCCGAAGATCGTCCGATAATAGGACAACTTGTAAATGATGTCAGGGTTTTCTTGGAGGGTGAGATTGATTCTTGCGGAACAAAACTTCGCCAAAAAGCAAGAGATTTAAAACTCAAAAGTGAAAAAATTGATGTTACCATGCCCGGAAAGAAAGTATCGGGAGGAAAACTTCATCCGCTTTCTGCTGTTTTAGATGAAATTATAGACATTTTTACGGGTTTGGGATTTTCTGTTGTTGAAGGTCCCGAAATTGAAAGTGATTACTATAATTTTGAAGCATTAAACATTCCAAAAGACCATCCTGCTCGTGATACGCAGGACACATTCTATATAAACGATAATGTTCTTTTGCGTACGCAGACATCTCCCGTTCAGGTAAGAACTATGGAAAAGATGAAACCTCCCATAAAAATCATTTCACCCGGTATTGTTTACCGTTCCGATGCGGTTGATGCCACGCACTCCCCGGTATTTCATCAAATAGAAGGTTTGGTTGTTGACAAGGGCGTTACGATGGCGGATTTAAAAGGAACGCTTGACGCTTTTGCAAAGGCACTTTACGGAAATGATGTTAAAACTCGTTTTCGTCCTCACCACTTCCCGTTTACCGAGCCTTCATGCGAGATGGACATCCAGTGCCACAAGTGCG
>JAZLFH010000070.1:0-4490 GCA_045615705.1 Clostridia bacterium | reverse complement strand
GTAATAAACCAAAAGAGTGATTTTATTGTAGGCATTTCCTGTGATTTTAAGAAATTGGAAAAGGCTTCAAAAAAATATGATAGAGACCATAAAAAATGATTTTTCTTTTTCCGCTCGGAGTTGCCGCTCCGGGCGGTTTTTTAATCTATATTTGAAGTTTTTACTGCTTTCAGCATTTTAGCGGTTTCGGAGAAATCCCCCGACAAAGTATCTATTGCAATTTTAACAATTTCCGCACATACATAAACATCAGCTTCTGCTCTGTGCAGTTTTGATGTGTCAATACCAATGGTTTTTGCTATTGTGCCGAGCTTGTAATCAGTAAGCGTATGGAAGAGCTTTTTCGAAATGGACATTGTGTCAATATAATTATACTTCACAGCAATTCCGAGCCTTTGAGCGGCAATTTCTAAAAATCCTATATCAAAATTAACATTATGACCGACTATCAGACTGTTACCAAGAAACGATATAAGTTTCGGAATTGCTTCTTTTTGAGGGGGAGCAGACCGAAGCATTTTATTTGTAATGTGGTTTATGTTGGTGGCCTCGTTATGAATACCTATATCGGGCTTGACAAGTGTAACATATTTTTCTTTTTCAACACCTCCGACATAACGTATGGCGGCAATTTCTATAATGTTGTCATATACCTTGTCCAGTCCTGTTGTTTCAAAATCAAGCACAACAAAGTCATTCAAACAAACATCATACCATTTTCTTGTAAAAATGCTGACTAATTTTGATTGTTTGTCATATGAAACGTTTTTTAAAGCGTCTCGTTTTCTTATGTACTCATATTTCTTTGAAATATCAGATAATTGACTTTTTGAGGTTACGGTAAAATCTAAAGAACTATTTGAACCGAAAAAGTCCTGTTTATTTGGTATATATGGCAACTGAGTTGCTTGTACGTATTGTTGCCATTCTTTTGACTGCCGTTGCTTGAGTATTTTGGTGTATCGAATTGGGATGGGCAAAGCAAAAAATAGACAAATAACTATTATAAAAATGCCTATACAGGGACTTCCTCCTAACAGGAAAATCAATCCTAATAATCCTATAGGAATACTCATTATTATCATAAATGCTTTTGCTACTTTTAATGTTGTATCAGAATATTTAGAAAAACTTGCCATTGTTTGAGGGGAAACTTTAAAATTATTATTCAGCACGGTTATCACCTTTTACATTTTAGCAGATATAAAATATAGAAATTCGAGCTTGTTACCAAGTCAGATTAAAAGTACATTCAGACTTGTTCATGCTTTGCATTGTGATATCATAAAAATCAACCGTGATGAAATTATCACTACTGTTAAGTCCATAAGCACAGGATGCCGTTGCGGTTTTGCCTTGACTTATATTTGTAGTTGCCTTTACTGAGGTATCAGGATAAACCGTCAGAGCATTACCGTCTTTGTCGTATGTACGGAAATAAAGATAACTAACAACAACGTCAGAATCAAATGAAATATTTTTATATTCATATTCCAGTATAACAACTCTTTGCGGCTTTTCGTCGGCGTATGGATTTCGTTCTGTTGTTTCTCTTACACCCGTAAATTTTAGGGAATAGTCACCTCTGCTTGTATGCACAGTTACGTTATCACCTATTTTATATGTGTGGTTTTCTTCTGCCGTTTGGGTTAAGTCAGCATTTGCATCAGACGAGGTTGTTGTACCTCCGTCATTTGAATTGACTATAACGGCAATTATGGCAATCATAGCAATAATGATTACAGTACCGCATAAACAACCGACTTTACTCTTTTTCTTTTCTTTCGGCATTTTCAAAACTCCTTTTTACGATTTATATTTTACTTGTAAATCCTACAGCTTTACCTAAAATTCTTATTTTGCTTAATTCAGCTCCCGTATAAACAAACGGTTCATAAAGAGGATTTTCTGACTGCAAAACAAGTTTGTCGGAATATTTATATACTCTTTTTAATGTAGCTGATTCGCCAATAAGAACCGCCGCAATGTTGCCGTTGTCAACGTCAGGCTGCATTCTTATATATACGATATCACCGTCATTGATTCGTGCGTTTATCATACTGTCACCCTTACAAACAAGCGTAAAATCACAGTTTATTTTTTCGTCAATTAAATCGTAGCCGTCAATGTTCTGTTCGGCAAGTATAGGTTCTCCGCAGGCGATAGTGCCGAGACGGGGGACTTTCTTCATTTTGGGAATAGGGGAAATATTCGGAAGTGAAAAAATATCAAATGAATCTGTTCTATCCATTGGTACATCAGCACCCATAAGCCACGCTATTGATACATTTAGAGCGGTTGCAATACGGTCTAAATTTTCTTGTGAAGCCTTATAAGCTCCTTTTTTATATTGACTAATAGCACCTTCATTGACCTTTGCTATTCTGGAAAGCTCTGCTGCAGTCATATTTCTGCGCTCTAACGCTTCCTTTAATCTTTCTTTAAAATCAACCATTTTTGTACCTCCCGAATCGAATTGTAGCATAACACTTTAGAAAATGCAATAAAAACTTTAGAATTTTAAAAGAATTTTTCAAAAAAAGTATTGACTTTAGAAATCTATAGTGCTATAATCAAGCCATACCGATGGGAGGTGAGGAAAAAAATGAGTTATAAATATGATTATTCAAAGCTACTCGGGAAATTGCGTGAACTAAATATTACACAATCGGAATTTGCTAAAAGGCTTGGAATAAGCGAGACTACATTAAATTTTAGCTTAAACAATAAAAGACCATTTAAACAATCTGAAATTAGCCGAGCTTGTGAAATTCTTGCAATTCCGATAGCTAATATTGAGTCGTTTTTTTTTGCAAAGTGACTTTAGAAATCTAAAGCAACAAAAACCCACCCACCCGACCACACACGTAAAGGAGTGAGGAAACCACTCCGGTTCATCTCATCAATAAAGCTTCGGAACAAAACAAAAAGCCGGCAAAGGCGCAATCTTTACCAGCTTCTGTCGAAATTTGTTTACTCAATATTCTCTGCAATCTTTCGATATATGTAATTGCGCTGCATATTTCTGTCGGGAACGTAATCACTTTCGCAGTTTCCGTTCTGCAATGCCTAATCGCTGATTACCTAAAGGAGTTCTTGTCGTGGTGAGGCGTTTTAAGAGTGCCACTCTATCAATGGCATTGCGGAATGTCAAGAGAAAATGTTTCGGAGCTTTGTTGATGAGATGAAAAGCTACACCACCATAACACCCGACCACATACGCAAAGGAGTGAGAGTGTGAACAAAAAAATAAACCCCGGAGCTTTCGCTTGGGGATTTATAGCGGGGTTTTTGATTGCTTTACTGATTCTCAAGTTAATCGGTTTAGTATAATTCCGCCGACAACGGTTACAAGAACACCTACGACAAAGCCGGAGAGAAATTGTGAAAAGAAAGATTTTAAAAAGTCTCTGCGTTTTTCTTCTTGATATGCAAGATATTGTTTGCCTTTATTGTTCAGGCAATAAGACTGATGCGCTTCATCATAAAAACCAATGAGCGAGTAATAAAAAAGAAACTGATATTTATCTTTTTTGTGTGCTTCAGCCTTTTGCCGTGATACAGGCTTTTGAAATTGCTTGATTATTCTTTTTTCAGCTTTATTAAAGTACAGTTCATTAGCGGGCGTTGTCATACAATCATCTCCTGATGATGATTATAGCAGAGATAAGTATCAAAGTCAAAGGAGTGAGAAAATGAAAGTTGAAGTAATTGTAAACGATAAGGAATTATGCGGAAACAGATTTGAAAAAGAAAACCAGCCTCAGGTGATTTGGTGCAACAAATCAAATGAAGGCTGGATGGAAAATGTATCGGAATCAAAAATCAAAGAGTTTCCGTTTCCTAATCGTTTGTTTCTCTGGGTGCTGAAGCTCTTATGGGACATTCTTTGTAAATAGGGCATCTGTCAAAGTTCCCGAGAATGTACTCGCAACGAGCACCGACCTGTAAATAGTGATTGCTTACAGCTGAATATTTCACTGAAATACTATACTCACATTTCTGTGTCGGACAGTATCCGGTAACAATTTTTTCCATTTAACCACCACCTTTCACGGTGATTGTAGCACGGATAAATATTAAAGTCAAAGGAGGTAAACAAATGCTTGAAATCTTAAAAGTAATCATCCTGTTGATTACACACACAGCGGCACTTTTTGCAGGCGTTTGCATGGCTGCATACGGTTTGTATGTAAAAGAAAAAGATGCCGTCGAGAGCGGCACGGTTAAGTTGTGCGGCAAAATTTACGAGATTAAAGAAAAACGGGCGGAAGCATAGGACAAAACCCAACACACATACCATTTAACATAAACGCCAAAGGAGGATACATATGGCCGGTAAAATAAAACCGCTTACCAACGGCGACAATTACCTTATAGACAAAGACGGGAAAGAAGAACGGTTGACCTGCTCTGAATTGCGGCAAAAATTCGGAGCTCACGCAGGTGAAACTATGGCGTACAAAGGATTTCAACCTTATTTCTCTCAA
>JAZLFH010000069.1:0-33522 GCA_045615705.1 Clostridia bacterium | reverse complement strand
CGAGTCCGATATAGTTCTTCATGCAGAATCTTTTGATTTAAAATACAGATTGATAACGAAGTATTCGTTTTCCACAAAAATTGTCGATTGTTTGTCTTGCGGTTGTGCCGTAATGGCGATATGCGATGAGGATCAAACGGGTTTTGCCCATCTTAAAGAAAATGATTCGGCGATATGTATTTCAAATGAAAAAGATATTTATCCGACAATAAAAAGAATAGTTGATAATAAGAATATTATTTTGGAATATGCGAAAAAGGCTTCGGAATGCGGAAAAAAGAACCACGACGCAGATACTGTCCGCAATATGCTTTATGATGATTTTAGTGAAATAATTAGAAATTCCGGGAGGAAAAGCTGATGAATTTATATGAGAATATTGTAAACAAGAAAGAGAAAATAGCACTTATAGGTCTTGGATATGTCGGAATGCCTATTGCAGTTGCTTTTTCCAAAAAAGCAGGTGTAATCGGATTTGACACTAACGAGAAAAAAATTGAACTTTATAAATCCGGAATAGATCCCACAAACGAAGTCGGAAATGAGGAAATTAAAAAGTGCAAAGTTGATTTTACTTGTGATGAGAAAAGACTTCGTGAAGCAAAATTTTTTATTGTTGCAGTTCCGACACCTGTAAACGACGACCATACTCCCGACCTTTCGCCTGTTGAAGGTGCAAGCCATGTTGTTGGAAGAAATCTTACCAAAGGCAGCGTTGTCGTATTTGAGTCAACTGTATATCCGGGAGTAACGGAAGATGTTTGCGTTCCCATTCTTGAAAAAGATTCGGGACTTAAATGCGGAGTGGATTTTAAAATCGGTTATTCACCGGAAAGAATTAACCCGGGTGATAAAGTCCATCGCCTTGAAACCATAAAAAAGATAGTTTCGGGTATGGACGAAGAAACACTTGATACCGTAGCAAAGGTTTATGAACTTGTCGTAGATGCGGGTGTCCACAGAGCAGAATCAATTAAAGTTGCGGAAGCTGCAAAGGTAATTGAAAACAGTCAGAGAGATATTAATATTGCATTCATGAATGAACTTTCAATAATCTTTAATAAGATGGGAATTGATACTAAGTCGGTTTTGGAAGCGGCGGGAACCAAGTGGAATTTCTTAAAGTTTTTCCCGGGTCTTGTCGGAGGACATTGCATAGGCGTTGACCCTTACTATCTTACATATAAGGCGGAAATGCTCGGATATCAAAGTCAGGTAATTCTTTCGGGAAGAAGAATAAATGACAATATGGGAAAATATGTTGCAGAGAATTGCGTTAAGAATTTGATAAAAGCAGAGAAAAATGTTAAAAATGCGCGTGTTGCCATATTGGGATTTACATTTAAGGAGAATTGCCCGGACACAAGAAACTCAAAAGTTTTTGATATAGTAAAAGAACTCAGAGAATACGGAATTGAGCCAATTGTGGCAGACCCTTGTGCTGATAAAGACGAGGCAAAAAGGCTCTATGGAATAGAGTTTACCGATATGAGTGAGATTTTTGATATGGATGCCGTAATTCTTGCGGTTGCACATAATGAACTTGCAACACTTGATATAAAAGAAGTTGATAATATGTTTAATTCCGGAGTAAAGGTTCTTCTTGATATTAAGGGAATACTTGACAGGAAAGCGTATTTGTCCGCAGGATACAATTATTGGAGGCTGTAAAATGGGATATTCCGAAATACAATTTCCGCAGGGTTCTAAGTTTTTGGTTACCGGAGGAGCGGGATTTATCGGCTCAAATTTGTGTGAAGCAATTCTGAATTTAGGGTATAAAGTTCGTTGTTTAGATGATTTATCAACTGGAAAGCAAGAAAATGTTGACCTTTTTATAAACAATCCCGATTATGAATTTATAAAAGGCGATGTAAAAGATTTTGAAACTTGCAAAAAGGCTTGTGAAGGCGTAGATTATGTGCTTCACAATGCAGCATGGGGGAGTGTTCCACGCTCAATTACGATGCCTGTTTTTTACTGTGAAAATAACATTCTGGGTGCAGTAAATATGTTGGAAGCAGCAAAACAGGCAGGAGTTTTGAAGTTTGTCTATGCATCAAGTTCTTCGGTTTACGGAGATGAACCGAATCTCCCTAAAAAAGAAGGAAGAGAAGGCAATCTTTTATCACCGTATGCACTCACAAAAAAATGTTCGGAAGAGTGGGCAAAGCAATATACTCTTCATTATGGACTTGACACATACGGACTCAGATATTTCAATGTATTCGGAAAAAGACAAGATCCAAACGGGGCGTATGCTGCCGTTATTCCTAAGTTTATCAAACAGTTGCTTTCAGGGGAAACTCCAACGATTAACGGTGATGGTAAACAAAGCAGGGATTTTACTTATGTCGAAAATGTTGTTGAGGCTAACTTAAAAGCTTGTAAAGCACCACATGAATCTGCCGGAGAAGTTTATAATGTTGCGTATGGAGGAAGAGAATATCTTTTAGATATTTACTATGGTCTTACAGAAGCACTTGGCATACAAAAAGAACCAAATTTTGCTCCGGACAGAAAAGGGGACATAAAGCACAGCAATGCCGACATCAGCAAGGCAAAAGAGTTACTTGGATACAACCCTGACTGGAGTTTTAAGCGTGGCATAGATGCCGCAATAGAGTGGTACAAAAACAATTTATAATTAGGTATCGGAGAAAGTTTATGGTTGCATTTTATATTGTGCTTGCTATACTTACATATATTCCAATATATCAGAATAGAGTTGACGAGAAATATGTTAAGCGATATATTGTAATTAATACGGCTATACTTGTTCTTCTTGCCGGATTGCGAAGTGTTAAAGTTGGACCTGATACGCTGAATTACCTGAGAGCTTATAAGGAACTCGTTACAATTCCGTTGGATATACTGTGGGCTCAGTACAAAGCCGGCGAATTGAAAGATGCGTGGTTTTGGATTCTTGCAAAAATATTTAGTATGCTTGGGATTTCACCAAGACTTTGGCTTTTCGGGACTTCACTTTTGTCTGTTGGAATTGTGGGTCGGCATATATACAAGTATTCAAAGAATGCTTGTTTGAGTTTTATTTCTTTTATTTCACTGACGTATTTCTATTTTTTCATGGCAGGAATACGGCAGTCAATAGCAATGGCAATCTTGTTTTTGGCATATCCGGCACTAAGAGACAGAAAACCTATTAGGTTTCTGATTGTTGTATTTGTTGCGTCGCTGTTTCATAGTTCGGCTTGGCTTTTTGTTTTAGCATATCCTGTTGCATATATCAAGGTTGGATTTAAACACATTTTTGGTGTTGGAGTAGTTCTGCTTTTTGCCAACTTTTTTAAAACTTCTGTTGCTAACGTACTGAATTTCTTTTTTGTTGAAGAGAGCAGATACGTGGGTTATGCAAATGCTATGTTAGAAGGTAAAAGTGGTCTTTCTTGGGCAGGTTTTATAATACAGTTATTTGTCTTTTTGTTTTGCTTAATTATTCTACCTACTGCGGAAAAAGGAGATGATATGCAACAAAAAGAAACGATGATACACTTTAATATGTCGTTTTTGGGGTTGGTGTTTCAGGCTTTTGCAGTGGTTATTCCCGAAATGTTCAGAGCAAGTTATTTCTTTTCAATATACAATATAATTTTAATTGCAAACACAATTGATATGCAGAAAACCGTCAGAGCCAAAGAATTATACATATTTGGTCCTTTAGTGGCTCTTATTTCATACTATTTCTACGGCGGATATATTGAATACACATTTTTTTGGCAGATTCCAAATTCGCTTTAAGCGATTTATATATAAGAAAGGATGTTAAAAATGAACAATCTTGAGATGTACGACAACGCTTTTAAGGAGGTATTTATGATTACTGATGACCAGTTGAACAAAGACTTGGTATATCAGTCAATTGACGCATGGGATTCAGTAGGACATATGATGCTTATGTCTGCTCTTGAAGAAGCCTTTGACATTATGCTTGAAACAGATGATATTTTAGTATTTGAGTCTTATGAAAAAGGAAAAGAGATTTTAAAAAACAATTATGATGTTGAATTTTAAGTTTTATGATAGTTTTCCGAAATTCAATGGAAATATTGCTCTTACGGACGGAAAATATGCGCTTACCTACAAAGAGTTTGATGAGAAAATAGATTCTCTTTGCCAAAATATCAACAAGAGAACGCTTGTATTTTGTATTTGCAAAAATGAGATTCCGTCAGTAGTAGGCTACATTGGATTTTTGCGTAACAGAATTGTGCCTGTAATGATAAGTTCGGGTATCGACAAAAAACTTTTTGATAACCTTTATGCTATTTATAAGCCGGAGTATGTTTGGGCACCTGATGGATTTATGGATGGCGAAAAGGAGTATTCATATCTTGGTTACTCGTTAATCAAGACAAATAACGATACACCAAAACTTTTTGATGAGTTGGCGCTTCTTCTTACAACATCCGGAAGCACGGGCTCTCCAAAACTTGTCAGGATATCGTACGATAATCTTATAAGTAATACAAAGGCTATCGTAGAATATCTTAATATTAAAAGCGAAGACAGGGCAATAACAACACTTCCTATGAATTATACATACGGAATATCAATTATTAATTCGCATTTAGCCGTAGGAGCAAGGATAATCTTAACCGACAAAACTCTTATGGACAAGGGTCTGTACGAACTTATCAGAAAAGAAGAAGCAACTACTTTCGGTGGCGTTCCGTACACATACGAAATGCTTAAAAGACTAAGATTTTTAAGAATGGAACTTCCTTCTTTAAAGTATCTTACCCAAGCAGGCGGAAAACTCGGAAAGGAACTTCATTATGAGTTTGCAACAGGACTAAAAGAAAAGGGAATTGACTTTATTGTTATGTACGGTCAGACAGAAGCTACTGCCCGAATGTCTTATGTGCCTAAAGAGTTTTCAGTCGAAAAAGCAGGCAGTATCGGAATCGCAATACCTAATGGCAGGTTTGAAATAATTGATGCAAATGATAAAGTGATTGAAGAATCAAATGTATCGGGTGAACTTGTTTATTACGGAGAAAATGTTACGCTCGGATATGCTGAAAAAAGAGAAGACCTTGAAAAAGGCGATGAGCGTGCAAAGAAACTTGTTACAGGCGATATGGCTCTTCGTGATGAAGACGGATTTTATTATATCACCGGCAGAAAAAAACGATTTTTAAAGATGTTTGGAAACAGAGTCAGCCTTGACGAGATAGAAGAACTTCTTAAAAAGAATGGATTTGAGTGTGCTTGTGTCGGCTCAGATGACCATATGGTCATTTATACCGTTTTTGACGACCTTGATGCTGTCAAGAAGACTGCAAGCGGACTTACAGGGCTTAACGGAGCAGCGTTTACGGTTAAACATATTGACGAAATACCAAGAAATGATTCGGGAAAGGTGCTGTATTCAGCATTAGGTTGAAGAGATGATAGATTACGAAAAATTACTTGAAATACCGCCATATTCTCTTTCTCAGGAAGAAAAAGATGCTCTTTATAAAGAAAAGATAGAAGAACTTTCAGAGTATCATAACGAAAGATGTCCTGAATATAAAAAACTTACAGATGTACTGGGAAACGGTGCTCCGCTTCCTGTACGCCTGTTTAAAATGTATGAACTGAGAAGTGTTCCAAAAGAAGAAGTAATAAAACAAATGACTTCATCGGGAACGACCGGTCAGGCAGTTTCAAGAATTTTTCTTGACAGAGAAACCTCTGCTCGTCAAACAAAGGTTTTAATGAAAATCGTATCGGATTTTTTGGGAAAATCTCGTTGTCCGATGCTTATTATTGATTCGTGTGCACTTTTAAAAAACAGAAAAATGTTTTCTGCCCGCGGAGCAGGAATACTCGGCTTTTCAATGTTTGGAAGAGATGCAACATATGCACTTGATGAGAATATGGAACTCAATATGGAAGCAATTAACGCCTTTTGTGAACGGCACAAGGGTGAAAAAGTGCTTCTGTTTGGGTTCACATTTATGATTTGGCAATATTTTATCGGGGCATTAAAGGACAAAGGAATAAAACTTAATATGGAAGGAACTATGATTCACGGCGGCGGTTGGAAAAAACTTATTGAACAAGCCGTGGATAACGATACATTTAAAGATACAGTAAAAAGTGTAACAGGAATTGATACGGTCTTAAATTATTACGGAATGGTTGAGCAAACCGGCTCAATTTATATGGAGTGCGAATGCGGAAGACTTCACGCATCCGTATTTTCTGATGTTAAAATTTTAGACAGTACAACATTGGAGGAAGTTAAAGAGGGAAAAGGCTTGATTTCAACATCTTCACTTCTTCCGACAAGTTATCCCGGTCATGTCCTTTTGACAGAAGATGAAGGCGAGATAACGGGAATAGATGATTGTCCATGCGGAAGAAAAGGAAAGACATTTAAGATTTACGGAAGAATAAAAGGTGCTGAGATAAGGGGGTGCAGTGATACTTATGAAAAACACTGATTTTATCTTGGGCAGTATTGATATAGTAAAAAAACCTATGAAACCATATTCGGATGATGCGGTAAACTTTTTAAAAGAATTGTCAAACATTATTTTGTCTGACCGTTCTGCAAGAATGTATCCCGATGTTATCAGCGTTGGTTATTGGTGCAGAACAGCAAACATTAATCGTAAAAAGGCAGAATTTGAGGACGATAAATTAAGGCTCGGCAGAGGTTTGGCTTTTCACATAGCACCAAGCAATGTGCCGGTCAATTTTGCTTTTTCATTCTTTTTCTCACTGCTTTCCGGCAATGCTAATATTGTAAGAATTCCATCAAAGCCGTTTCCTCAGGTAAACATATTAATTAATGCAATTAAAAAATGCTGTGAGAATTTTCCTGAAATTAAAAAAAGAACTGCGTTTGTCAGATATGAAGCAAATGATGAAATAACGGAAGAATTTTCAAAGATGGCAGATGTAAGAATTATTTGGGGCGGAGACAGAACGGTAGAACATATCCGCTCATTTAAGGCAAAGCCAAGATGCATTGATATATCTTTTTCGGATAGATACTCAATCGCAATTATTAATGCAAATAAAGTGGCTAAAACAAGTGATGACGAAATTACACGGATAGCACACGGATTTTACAATGACACATTTTTAATGGATCAAAATGCGTGTTCATCACCAAGACTTGTTGTGTGGCAAAACTACGAAAAAGAGGCACACGATAAGTTTTGGAAGGCAGTAAAGAAAGAAACGGAAAAGTACAATCTTCAAGCTGCTTTGGCGGTTGACAAGTACACGATGCTATGCTCCGATGCAATAGAAAAAGATTACATAAATTCGCTCTATAAAGACGGAAATATGCTTATTTGCCCCGAAATTGTTGAAATTCCGGAATGTACAGATTGCATTTCAGGTAAAGGCGGATATTTCTACGAGTATTTTGCAAAAGACATTGGAGAAATATCGGGTATTCTGAGCGAAAAAATTCAGACAATAACTTATTTTGGAGTTAATCCCGAAGAACTTCGTGAATTTATTATAAAAGAAGGGCTTATGGGTGTTGACAGAATAGTTCCGTTTGGTTCGGCAATGGATATAGATGTTATTTGGGACGGATATGATTTAGTAGGAACACTTTCCAGAATTATAGACATTAGATAGGAGGATAAGTAATGCTTCTTAAAGGGAAAAATGCAGTTGTAACAGGTTGCCTTCAAGGAATAGGGAAAAAGACTATGGAGGTATTTGCAAGAGAAGGTGCAAATGTTTGGGCATGCAGTTTTATGAAAACAGATGAGTTTGAAAATGATATAAAAAAGATTTCGGACGAATATGGAGTGTGGATAAAACCCATATATTTTGATATGTCAGACCCCGACAGCATTAAAGCGGGTCTTAAAGAAATTATGGCAGATAAACTTCCGATTGATGCACTTGCAAATGTGGCGGGAATTACTCACAATGCACTTTTTCATATGACAAGCCGAGATGACTTTTTAAGAGTGTATCAACTTGATTTTCTTGCTCACATGCAAATAAGCCAGTTTATCACTAAACTTATGCTTAGAAATAAAAAGGGAAGCGTTATTAATGTCGTTTCCGATGCTGCCTTTGGAAATGCAGGTCAGGTTGCATACAGTGCAGCAAAGGGAGCACTCCTTTCTGCGACTTATACAATGAGTGCGGAACTTGCAAACTCAGGAATCAGAGTAAATGCGGTTTCTCCCGGGGTTATTGATACTGCAATGACTCAGGCACTCACCGAAGAACAACGCCAAAAACTTATGGAGCCTTGCGATATTAAAAGGCTTGGTGAACCGAGAGAAGTAGCGGAAACTATTGCTTATCTTGCTTCAGATTTAAGTTCATATATAACGGGACAGGTTATCAGAGTGAACGGAGGAGTTTAATTTGCTCAGTGGAAAAAATGCTGTAATTACGGGAACTAATAGAGGAATAGGGAAAGCAACCGTTGAACTTTTTGCAAAAAATCATTGTAATATTTGGGCGTGTGCAAGGTCAAAAAATGAGGAGTTTGAAAAAGAACTCAATCGTCTTTCGGAAGAATTCGGAGTTTGGATTGAGCCTGTTTACTTTGATTTTACAGACCCGGAGGAAATGAAATCCGCCGTTATGCAAATTCGCTCAAAAAAAGAAAAAATAGATATTTTGGTAAATAATGCCGGTATAGAGCAAAAAGCGGGTTTTTTTCAAATGACATCAATGGACGAAATCAGGAAAATATTTGAAGTTAATTTCTTTGCACAGATACAATTTACTCAGTATATCTCAAAACTTATGTGCAGAACAGGTTGCGGAAGTATAATAAACCTTGTTTCTGTTGCCGCTGAGAAAATGACCGAAGGTTATATTGCTTATTCTGCAAGTAAAGCGGCACTTTTATCAGCCACAAAGACTATGGCGGCAGAACTTATGAGAAACAATATCAGAGTTAATGCGGTTTCTCCCGGAATTGCACAAACCGATATGGCGATGGGATTATCAAATGAGGCAAGAGAGAACACTGTAAAATCTTCTTTGATGGATAGAATTGCAGACCCGATGGAAATTGCAAATACGATTCTATTCTTGGCATCTGATATGAGTTCATATATAACGGGGCAAGTAGTAAAAGCTGACGGAGGTATGTAATGTTTAGTAAGGAAGAAATTCAAAAAACCGCACTCAGCATGAGAAAAAATATGCTGAAAGCAATGCTTGATGCAGGTGCAAACGGTGCACATATCGGAGGGGCGTATTCTTGTACGGAAATTCTTGCTGTGCTTTATAAAAGCGTTATGAATGTGAACCCAAATGATAATAATAGAGATAGATTTATTATGAGCAAAGGTCATGCATCTATTGCATGGTATGCAATTCTTCACGAGATTGGACTTTTAAGCGAAGAAGAATTTTTCTCTTTTGAAAAAGACGGCTCGGAGTTTTCCACTCATGCACACGAAAATGTTGAAAAGGGTATTGAACTTACAAGCGGAAGTCTTGGACTTGGTCTTTCTTTTGGAATAGGAACATCAATTTACGCTAAAAGAAACGGTCTTTCATATCGGACATTTGTGCTTTTGGGTGATGGCGAATGTAATGAGGGAACTGTTTGGGAAGCGGCTCAGGCAGCATCGAATTTTAAACTTGATAATTTGGTGGCAATAGTCGATCAAAACGGACAGCAACTTGACGGATATTGCGATGATGTAATAAAAACAGGCGATTTAAAGAAAGTTTTTGAAGGTTTCGGTTGGAACAGTATTGAAGTTGACGGACATGATATTGAGGTATTGTATAATGCTTTAAAAACACAAGAAAAAAACGGAAAACCTCTTGCAGTAATTGCAAAAACGATAAAAGGAAAAGGTGTTTCATTCATGGAAGGCAAACTTGGATGGCATCATGCGGGTCTGAGTCAAGAACAGTACGACTTGGCAATTAAAGATTTGGAGGTGCCTTATGGAGTATAATGCAAGAAACGCAATGGAATGGTCCCGACTCAGTTCAAGGAAAGCATTCGGTAAGGTCATGTGCGAATTTGCAAAGGAATATAAAGACTTTGTCATTATGACCGCAGATGTAGCTCATAGTGCAGGCCTTTGTGAGTTTAAAGAGCAGTTCCCCGATAGGTTTTATGACATCGGAATAGCGGAAATGAATATGGTTGCGGTTGCAACCGGCCTTGCAAAGAGCGGAACAAAGGTTTTTGTTACAACCTTTGCACCATTTGCCTCTATGAGATGCTTTGAAGCATTAAGAACGCAGGTCGGATATATGAATGCAGATGTATGCATGGTTTCGCTTGCAAGCGGTCTTTCACTGGGAACAGGCGGGAACACTCATTTTGGACTTGAAGATGTTTCTTTGGTAAGAACAATTCCAAATATGACTGTCTTATCGCCTGCGGATTGCACGGAAACCGTAAAAGCACTCGAATCCGCAATGACACACAAAGGTCCCATGTACATAAGGCTTACAGGCGTTGGCGGAAACCCAATTGTTTACAAAGATGATTACGATTTTGAAATCGGCAAATCAATAAAACTGCGTGAAGGCGATGACATTGCGATTTTAGCATCGGGAATGATGGTAAATGAGTCAATCAGAGCATCAAAGGTACTTCAAAAAGACGGAATTTCGGCGGCAGTTTATGATATTCATACAATTAAACCGCTTGATACCTATACGCTGGATGAAGTGTTTAAAAATTACAAAATGGTAGTTACTGTTGAAGAACATACCGTAATAGGTGGACTTGGCGGAGCAGTTGCAGAGTACAAAGCAGGAATTGAAAATGCACCAAAGCAACTTATGATAGGACTTCCCGACGAGTTTGGTCCGTGCGGAGAGTACAAGTATCTTACCGAATATCACGGCATACAGGCAAAACAGATAGCTGAAAAGATTAAAGAAAAAATGTGAGGTATTAAAATGGAACTGTTAATTTATTGTTCAGGCGGACTTTCAAGAGAGTATTGCGACATTGCAGACAGGGTTAATAAAGCTCAAAACAGATGGGATAAGATATCATTTATTGATGATAACGAAGAACTTGTCAAGGAAGGCTCATACTATGGCAAAGAACTCATAAACTTTGATTCTGCAAACAAAAAAGATAAAAACTCGGTAGAATTTGTTATAGCAAACGGAAATCCCGAAACAAGAGGATTTCTCTTTGACAAGATGATAAATGCCGGATTTAAAGCAGCAACTGTAATTGACCCGAGGGCAACTGTTTCTCCGAGTGCTAAAATTAAACCCGGTGCGGTAATTTCTGCAAATGTTTTGGTTTCATCTTATTGCGAATTTGAAGAAAATGTTCTTTTACTTCCGGGTTGCGTAATAGGTCATGATGTAAAAATCGGCAAGCACAGTTTTGTTTGCTGTTGTTCTGCAATAGGCGGAAATTGTGTTATAGGCGACAGAGTATATATCGGTGAAAATGCTCCCGTAAGAGAACAAATTAAAATAGGTAATGACAGTATAGTTAGTATGGGTGCGGTTGTCCTTCGTGATATTCCGGAAGGTGTTATCGCGTCCGGAAATCCGGCTCGTGCAATGCTTAACAATACTGATAAGAAGGTTTTTGGTAAGTGAGAATTTTACAAGTAAATGCAGTATGCGGATATGGGAGTAGCGGAAGAAATGTTTCCGAAATGGCAAAGGCGATAGAAAAGGCCGGACACGAAAGTTTTGTGGCATACAGTTACGGAAACACGGATGTAGATAATTCTTATTGCTACGGAAGTGTTACGGAAGGAAAAATTCATGCTGTTCTTTCAAGACTCGTTGGATTACAAGGCTACTTTTCCTATTTTTCAACCGTGAGGCTCATAAAGTACATAAAGAAAATAAAACCGGATATAGTACATTTACACATTCTTCACTCGAATAACATAACACTTACAAAACTTTTAAATTTTCTTGGCAAAAACGATATTGCAACGGTTGTAACTCTTCACGATTGTTGGTATTTTACAGGGAAATGTATGCATTATATAAATGCAGGTTGCTTTAAGTGGCAAGAGGGTTGCAATAAGTGTCAAAGACTCGACGAAGGTGCTAAAAGTTTGTTCTTTGACTTCACAAAAAAAATGTGGAATGATAAAAAGAAAGGCTTTGAAAGCATTAAAAGATTGGGAGTTTTGGGCGTTTCCAACTGGATTACAAACGAAGCAAAAAAATCGTTTTTAAAATGTGCATCGGTAATAAGATGCGTATATAATTGGATTGATACCGAAACATTTAAACCTACCGAATCCGACATACGAGAAAAATACGGTATAGGTAAAGATGACTTTGTAATTTTAAGTGCTGCTGCATCATGGGATGCGGTTCCTGAAAGAGTGTCCGATTTAAAAGAACTTAAAAAAATGCTTCCAAATGATATGAAACTTGTAATGCTTGGAAGAGGCAACGAGAATAATTTTTCAAGCGGGATAATTCATATTCCGTTTTTGGACAGCACAAAAGAACTTGCAAAAGTATATTCAATGGCAGATGTATATTTTCACGCATCAAGAGAGGACACTTTCGGGAAAGTCGTAGCAGAGGCACTTTCTTGCGGCACACCGGCAGTTGTATACGATACAACTGCACTTCCGGAACTTGTCGGAGAAGGTTGCGGTTATGTAGTTGAAAAAGCAAATGTAAAAAAAGCTTTTGATGCAATAACAGAAATAAAAAATAAAGGAAAATCTTTTTACACAGACAAAGCAAGGAAATTTTCAGTAGAAAATTTCAGTTATGAAAAGAGTACTTCCGATATGCTTAAAGCGTATTTAGATGTGTTTAATACAGGAGAATAGTTATGGCAGATAATAAACAAATGGCAAAAAATATGTTTGGAGGCGGAGTGCAGCTTCTTATTCCGCTTATTGTTAACTTTTTCTTAAATCCGTATATGGTTGGCAAGTTAGGGTCGGAGGCTTACGGCTTTATCGGTATTGCCGGAGAATTCACAAGTTATGCATACCTTTTAACTATTGCAATTTCATCTATGGCGTCAAGATTTATTATGATTAGGATGTATGAAGGAGATAAAAAAGGTGCGAGCATATACTTCAATTCAATTTTTGCTGCAAACACTGTAATTTCAGCATTTTTGGTCGTGGTATTTTCTGTAATAGTGGTTTTCCTTGATAAGATGCTTCAAATTCCGGAAAACATTGTCTTTGATGTTAAGGTTACATTTGCAATAGTTTTTGCGTGTATGATTTCAAGTGTTCTATCATCTACATATAACATATCTTATAGTATTCGCAACAGAGTAGATTTACAGTCTTATGTTAATGCTGCAACAAATATAATACGTGCAGTTGTGATCGTTGTTACATTTATTTTAATTGGAAGTAAACTTTACTTTACGGTATTAGGCTCTCTATTAGGAACTTTGATTGCTATAATTATTAGCGTAACGGTTACCCATAAATGGTATCCTGAATTAAAATTAAATGTCAAGTTGATGAAATTCAAATCGGCTTGGGAGGTGTTTTTGGCCGGAATTTGGAATGCAATTCAACAATTGGGACAAATCTTATTGGGACAAGTAGACCTTATAATATGTAATGTTTTTATTGATCCTGCTACCACTACCTTGATGTCTGTTGCAAAGGTGCTGCCTAATACAATTACCTCTTTGGTTTCGGCATTTGTTTCTGTATTTATCCCCACTTTTACCAAACTTTATGCAGAAAAAAAGAGTGAAGAATTGATATTTGAGATTAACCGTTCCGTAAAAATATTAGGAACAATCGTCAGCGTACCGATTGCAGGACTTATAGCTTTTGGTCTTCCGTTTTACACACTTTGGCAACCATCTTTGGAGGGGCATTATACATCACTTCAAATATTATCAATTCTTTCAATAGGTACTTATGTTGTAAGTGGTAGCATAAATGCTCTTTACAGTGTATTTACTATAACTAACAAGGTAAAAACAAACGCACTTGTGTTACTTGGGACAGGTGTACTAAATACTCTCGGTGCAATTATAGCTTTTATCGTTTTTCCGTCACTTAGAGGAAATATTAAAGGATCTTTTATAATAGTTGGAATAAATATGACATTAGGGATAATTAGAAATCTTGTTTTTACTCCACTTTATGCGGCACATTGCTTAAAAGTAAGAAAAACAGCGTTTTATTTTTCGATATTTAAAACGATTATAACGGAGATTGTTTTAACTTCTGCATTCTATCTTGTAACTAAATTAGTAGTGATTGATTCTTGGATTAAATTGCTTTCAACTAGTGGAATTTGTGCAGTAGTCGGATATGCGGCAGCATTACTTCTTCTTCTGGACAAATATGAACGAAAAATTGTGAAGAGAATCTTTTTAAAAAAGTAAAACTAATATTATGAGGAGAAAAATATGGATAGAAGTTTTTTTGCAAACGAAATAAAAACCTATATTGAAAATTCGTATAAAGAATTCACTTTATATCAAGATATTGTAAAATCAATTTTTAATGAATTTCACCGCGTGTGTAAAAAATACGATATCAACTATTATTTAGCTTTTGGTTCTTTACTCGGTGTAATACGAGATGATGGAATGCCTCCATGGGATCGCGACTTTGATGTAGTTATTCCCATAACTGAAAGGGAAAAACTTATAAAGGCCTTAAAAGACGAACTTTCAGATGAGTACTATTTTATGTCAGATTATACCAATAATAAATATGAAAATTTTATGATTCAAGTATGTAAAAAAGGATATAATTCATCGGTTATTCATGTGGATGTTTTTTATTTAATAGGAGCTCCTGACGATATAAAAAAGCAAGAAAAAATGAAATTTAAAATAAAAAAATTGTTAAAATGTCGCAGACTGAAACTTATGAAGTTAAGTGAATTTCTAAATAATACTTTTATTGTTTGTGTGCGTGAAGCGTTTTTTAAGTTTAAATTGTTTTTTAAACCCATAAAATTACTTGACAACAAATTTGAATTATTGTGCAAAGAATATCCGTACACAGAATCTGAAATGGTTATAGTTGTTGGAAATGGAACTGAAGTTTTTCCAAAAACAATATTTGATTCCAAAAACGAAATTTCCAATAATGAATTTAGTTGTTTTGTTCCATTTGATTCGCATAGATTCCTTAAAATCCGCTACGGCGATTACAATTCTTATCCGCCCATAGAAGAAAGATTTCTTGAGTTTTATACCGGAAAAAGAATTCTGGATATAAGTGGTAAACGTTAAAAGGAGGTATTCATATGAACAGAGCTATAATTTTTGCAGGTGGAAAAGGGCAAAGAATGAATAATGATATACCTAAACAGTTTATGCTTGTAAATTCTAAGCCAATTATTGTACATACAGTTGAAAAATTTCAGAATTGCAAAAGGATTGATTCTATTATTATTGTATGCACGAAAGAGTATATAGATTATATGCAGGAAATCGTTAAAAAGTATTCGCTGACAAAAGTTGAGGCTGTTGTAATTGGAGGTGAAAGTTGTCAGCAATCTATATATTTTGGATTGTGTGAATTAACAAGGCGATACGGAATTGATTGTGATGATTTTGTTTTATTGCATGATGGAGTAAGACCTTTGATTGATGAAGAAACTATAGAGAAAAATATAATCTGTGCAGAAGAAAACGGTAATTGCGTAACAGTAAGTAAAGCCGCAGAGACGATTGTCTTATCGGATAACGGAACAATAAAAGATGTATTGAATCGTAATGAATGTTACATTGGAAGAGCACCCCAAACATTTAGAATTAAAGATATTTACAACAATCATCTGAAAGCTGTGAAAGATGGAATTCAGTTTGTTGACTCTGCAGCATTAATGAAGCATTACGGCGAAATATTATTTGTAATTGAGGGTAAAAATGATAATATTAAAATAACAAATCCAACAGATTATAACTTTTTTCGGACAATTTTAGAAAATAAGTAGTTAGTGGTTTTTGAGTGTAATTATGAATAACAAAATTGGTGTTGTAATACTTAACTATTTGACTTATAATGATACTGTTAATTGCGTAGAGTGTGCTCTTAAACTGCAATATGATAATTTTGAGATTGTAGTTGTAGAAAACGGCTCGCCGAATGAGTCTTATGAAGAACTTTCAAAGACGCTTTCGGGCAAAGATAAAGTTACTCTTTTAAAGAGTGAAGAAAACCTCGGATTTGCCCGTGGAAACAACCTTGGAATACGATATGCACACGAAAATCTTGGTTGTGATATTGTCTTTGTTACAAATTCGGATGTTACTTTTGAAAGTGATTTGCTTGATTTTGTAAAAAAAGAGAATTTTGACGGAGTTGGAGTGGCTTCTCCCACGGTTTATAATCCAAACGGCAAAGAGCAAAATCCTGCGGTAAATTGTGACAGTATGCCAAAGCATATTCTTCATACTTTTTGGGGAATTTTCCTTGCGGGAATTTTAGACCTTCCCGTAATTTCAAGCATCTATGGTGCGTACTCAAAAAAGAAAAAAAGTTTGGTGTCGGAAGAAAAATCGGTGGTGTATAAAAAGTATAACATTCAAGGTTCGTGTTATTTCTTGATGCCGGATTTCTTTAAATATTACACACAACTTTACCCGAAAACTTTCCTTTATTGGGAAGAAAATAACTTGTTGTGGTATCTGTATAAGGCAAACCTTACAACAAAAGCGGTTAAAACATCTCATGTTATACATATGGGCGAAGGCTCTACAACCGAAATGGATAAAAATAAAAACATAGAGCGACACAAATTGAGAAGAAAACGCTATTTAAGAAGTACGAGAGAATCGTTACCTTTGTATTTTAAATCTTTTGATAAAATAAGAAAGTTATACAATTAGGAGGATGAAATGCCTAAGATTAGTTTGATTGTAGCCGTGTACGGTGTTGAAAAATACTTAACGGAATGCGTACTCAGTTTAACAAACCAGAATTTTTCAGACATTGAAATTATATTGGTTGACGATGGAAGCCCTGATAATTCTCCGAAAATGTGCGATGAATTTGCAAAAAAAGACCCACGCATTAAAGTGATTCACAAGAAAAACGGCGGAGCGAGTGATGCGAGAAATGTGGGAGTAGAAGCTGCAACGGGAGACGTTTTTGCTTTTGTTGACGGCGATGACTTATATGCAAAAGATGTTCTTCGCGATATCGCAAAACTTATGGATGAAAACCCGGATGTAATTGTCGGCAGATGGGAAACATTCAGTGATGAGGGATTTGACGATATTATTGACGAGCCTTTTGATGTTGAGAGAATAAAAAAAGCAGACAGAAAAGATTTCTTAGATTATTATATGAATGTTCATACATATACAACAAGTCAGTCAAGGTATTTTATTAAGCGGTCATTCTACAATGAAAAAAATATGAAATTTATTGTGGGAATTAACCACGAAGATGAAGATTGGACAATGAATCTTTTGCTTAATGCCAATTCATTTCGAGCATATCAGCCTCCGTTTTATCTATATCGCAGACGTGCCGGAACGAAGCAAACAAAAAAACATTTCAAGTCAGAAATGGACAAACTTAATATTGCGAGCGATGTTTCAAAATACTTATCATCAGATAGTGTAGGAGAAACTGAAAAGAAATATATCAGATTTAAACAAGCAGAAATTATAAACTACATAATAGGAATCAGTCCAAGGTACAGCTTAAAAGAGATAGATGTGTTTGCAGACAGCATATCAAAATTTGATAAAACAATTATTGACGAAATTCAGAATAAATGCATAGCGGAAAAAATCAAAAAGCACGGAATTAATAAAGCACTTAAATTAAATGCACTTTCCATTAAAATAAAGAGATTGCTTAAAGGGAAAAAAATATCCTGGTAGGTGGATTATGGCAACTGTAAGTATAGTAACTCCTGCATATAATGCACAAAATTCAATAGAGCGAGCAATAAAAAGCGTATTGGGACAAACATTTTCGGATATTGAGCATATTGTGGTTGATGACGGCTCAACTGATGAAACCGGAGCAATTTGTGATGCACTTGCTAAATGCGATGAAAGGCTCAAAGTTATTCACATAAAAAATGGCGGTGTGTCAAATGCGAGAAATACAGCACTTGATATTGCAACGGGAAAATATATAGCATTTTGCGACAGCGATGATTTCTTTGAGGATACTTTTGTTGAAAAAATGGTTAAAGTAACTGAGAAATATAAGTGTGATTTGGCAGTTTCAACAGTATTTGTCGATTGGGATGACAGCAGCAAAAATTACATACAAAAGGTCAATTTTAAAGGACTTTATGAAAACGATGGAATAGCTGAACTTTTAAAAGGCTTTTTTGATGTTAACCTTATGGGACTTTGGAACAAACTGTTTTTAAGGGAAACAATTGAAAAGTTTCACATACGGATGGATACGGATGTTTCAAACTCCGAAGATGCGGCATTTGTTCTTAAATATATGAATGAAATTAATTCGGTGTATCTTTTTGATGAGCCATTATACCATTACACTCAACAGAATCAAAACTCACTTACGCACAAGTTTAATACAGATGAAGTTAAGGGGACAGAATTAGTAATCGAACTTATAAAAAAATGGTTTAAAAAGCGAAATTGCTATTCGGATGAAATCAAAAATTACTGCGAAAGAAGACTTGCGGATATAAAATGCGGATTTGTATATAAAGCGTTTATGGACAGCAGAGTTTCTAAAGATGTGAGAAAAAAGGTTTTCAAGGAATCTACGGCTGACAAAAAAGAGAGAACCTTAATGAAAAACGGCGGGATTTCAAACAGAATTATTGCAACGGGGTGCTATCCGCTTGCAAATTTATATTTTTTAATTATTAAGAAAATGGGGAGATAAATTATGTCGATTTTTTCAGGAAAAACACTTCTTATAACAGGAGGAACGGGAAGTTTTGGCAATGCGGTTTTGGACAGATTTTTAAATACCGATATAAAAGAAATTCGTGTTTTTTCTCGTGATGAGAAAAAACAGGATGATATGCGTAACCGCTACAAAAATGATAAAATTAAATTCTATATCGGTGATGTAAGAGACCTCGCAAGTGTAAAAAATGCTATGCATGATGTTGATTTTGTCTTCCATGCCGCAGCATTAAAACAAGTCCCGTCTTGCGAATTTTTCCCGATAGAAGCAGTTAAAACGAATGTTTTCGGCACAGATAATGTCCTTACCGCAGCGATTGAATACGGAGTCAAAAAGGTTATCTGTCTTTCAACAGATAAGGCGGCGTATCCTGTAAATGCGATGGGGACGAGTAAAGCAATGATGGAGAAGGTTTTTGTTGCAAAAAGCCGTACCGTATCTCCCGACAAAACACTTATTTGCGGAACCCGTTACGGAAATGTTATGTGTTCAAGAGGAAGCGTTATTCCCTTGTTTATTGAACAGATAAAGGCAGGAAAACCTCTTACGGTAACTTCTTCTGAAATGACAAGATATATTATGAGTCTTGAAGAAGCAGTTGAACTTGTTCTTTACGCTTTTGAACACGCACAGACAGGCGATATTATGGTCCAAAAAGCACCGGCTTGCACAATTGGGGTGTTGGCACAGGCTGTAAAGGAAATATTTAAAGCAGACAATCCGATTGAGATTATCGGAGTGCGTCACGGAGAAAAGATGTACGAAGCCCTTTTAACAAGAGAAGAATGTGTTCATGCGGTGGATTTAGGTGAGTATTTTAGAGTTCCGGCAGATAATCGTGATTTAAACTATGCTAAATACTTCTCCGAAGGAACAAAAGAGGGCAGTGGTATGAAGTACGAAGAATACACATCAGAAACAACCACACAGTTAACCATTGAAGAAGTTAAGAAAAAACTTCTTACACTTAAATATATTCAAGATGAGTTAAAGACTTGGGAGGAAAAATGAAAGTTTTAGTTACCGGTGCAGATTCATTTTTGGGGAAAAATATATGTGCAGAACTTAAAAATCGTGAGTATGAAGTTATAAAGTCTTGCGGAGAATGTGTTGATAAAGATGTATTAAACAGTTGCGATGCAGTGTTTCATCTTCTCACGGTTTACCGCTCGGATGATGTAAAAGAATTTGAAAGAGTTAATGTTAATTTTACTAAGTCTATATGTGAAAAGTATAAAGGAAGAATAACTTATGCATCTTCCACCCGTGCGGGAGATAATACGCCGTACGGAAAAAGTAAAAAAGAAGCAGAGAATACACTAAAAGAATGGGAAAATGAAAATAAAAATAATAAATCGTATATAATTCCTCTTGCAAACGAGTTCGGAAAGTGGTGTGAACCATTTACAAACAGCGTTGTGGCAACATTTTGTTATAAGGTAGCCCGTGAAGAAGAAATCACGGTAAATGACGAAAATGCATTGCTGAATTTAATGTATATTGACGATATAGTAAACGCTTTTATCGCCACATTAGATGACAATGTTATTGACATTCCTACATACCAAATGACTGTTGGAAAACTTGCCGATACTATAAAGTCTTTTCACACAGCAAGAAAGAATCTTGATGTACCGTCAATTGAAAATGACATTATAAAAAAACTCTACGGTACATATCTTTCTTATCTGCCGCCTGATAAGTGCTTTGCAGAAACTGTCAAGCATACCGACAATAGAGGTTCTTTTACAGAACTGATTCATTTCGGAGGAAAGGGACAAGTTTCGGTTAATGTATCAAAACCCGGAATCGTTAAAGGAAATCATTGGCACAACACAAAAACGGAGAGATTTATAGTTATTTCTGGCGAGGGAGTAATAAGACTTAGAAAAATAGGGACAAAAGAGGTTATAGAATATCCGGTAAACGGAGAGGTAATTAAGGTTATAGATATCCCGCCGGGATATACTCATAACATAGAAAACACAGGCAAAACTGATATGTCAACAATTATGTGGGTAAATGAGGTATTTGACCCCAATGTACCCGATACATATTTTGAGGAGGTATAAAAATGAACAAACTTAAACTTATGATCGTAATGGGAACAAGACCTGAGATCATCAAACTCTCGGAGATAGCTAAAAAGTGCGATAAGTATTTTGACCTTAAAATAGTTCACACAGGTCAGAACTACGATTACACACTTAACAAACTCTTCTTTGAGGAACTTGGCGTTCGTGAGCCGGACTTCTACCTTGGAGTTGTAGGTGATAACCTCGGTCAGACAATGGGTAATGTTTTGGCAAAGTCTTACGAACTTTTTGAAAAAGAAAAACCCGACGCAATTTTGGTTTTGGGTGATACAAACTCCTGCCTTTGCGTAATTTCCGCAAAGCGTCTTAAAATTCCGATTTTCCATCTTGAAGCAGGTAACCGTTGCAAAGATGAAAACCTTCCGGAAGAAGTAATCAGAAGAATTGTTGATGTAACCAGCGATGTAAATCTTTGTTATTCGGAACATGCAAGAAGATATATTTTGAATACAGGTGTAAAACCTGAGTTTACCTATGTAGTTGGTTCTACAATGGCGGAAGTTTTGACTGCTAATATTGATAAAATAAACAGCAGTGATGTTTTAGAAAGACTTAAATTAAAAAAGAACGGATACATTCTTTTGTCTGCACACCGTGAAGAAAACATTGATATTGAATCAAACTTTTTCAGCCTCATGAATGCGGTAAATGCAATGGCAGAAAAGTACGATATGCCCATTCTTTATTCTTGCCATCCGAGAAGCAAAAAATATATTGAACAGCGTGGATTTGTGTTTGATAAGAGAGTTATTCAGCACGAACCACTCGGATTTTTTGATTATAACAATTTACAGCAGAATGCTTTCTGTGTAGTGTCTGACTCAGGAACGATTCCCGAAGAAAGTTCATACTTTAAATTCCCGGCAGTTTCCGTAAGAACAAGTACGGAGCGTCCCGAAGCAATGGACAAGGGTGTATTTACTGTCGGAAGCATAACAAAAGAGCATGTTTTACAGGCTGTTGATCTTGCAGTTTCCATGCATGCAAACGGAGATGACGGACTTACGGTTCCGGCTTATGCAGATGAGAATGTAAGTACAAAAGTTGTAAAACTTATTCAGAGTTATGTCGGAATTATCAACAAGATGATTTGGAGAAAATTTTAAGGAGATAACCTATGAAAGGAATAATTCTCGCAGGTGGAGCGGGTACAAGATTGTATCCGCTTACCATGGTAACAAGTAAACAACTTTTGCCTGTATATGATAAGCCGATGATTTATTACCCGCTTTCCACACTTATGCTTGCAGGAATTAAAGATATTTTGATTATTTCAACACCGTCCGACACTCCAAATTTCGAGCGTCTTTTGGGCGATGGAAAGCAATTCGGCATAAATCTTTCGTATAAGGTTCAGCCATCTCCCGATGGACTTGCACAAGCATTTATTATTGGCGAGGAGTTTATAGGAAATGACACTTGTGCAATGGTTTTGGGGGATAATATTTTCTACGGAAACGGATTGAAAAATGCATTAAAAGAAGCGGTTAATAATGCAAATGAAGGAAAAGCAACAGTGTTTGGCTACTATGTAAACGACCCTAAGCGTTTTGGAATTGTGGAATTTGACGATTGCGGAAAAGTTGTTTCTCTTGAAGAAAAACCGCAAGATCCTAAGTCAAATTATGCAATTACAGGTTTGTATTTTTATGATAACAGAGTGGCAGATTTTGCAAAGAGCGTAAAACCGTCAAAGCGTGGCGAACTTGAAATAACAGACTTAAATAAAATTTATTTAGAGAATGATTCCTTGAAGGTTACACTTTTCGGTCGAGGATTTGCTTGGCTTGATACCGGAACCATGGATAGCCTTTTAGATGCGGCAGATTTTATAAAATCTGTTCAGTCAAGACAGGGAATAGAAATTTCGAGTCCGGAAGAAATTGCATACAGAAACAATTGGACTACGATGGAAGAACTTTTAGAATCTGCTTCTCGTTACGGGAAATCTCCTTATGGAGAATTTCTTAAAAATGTAGCAGGCGGAAAGATTAGATATTAGGAGATAATTATGAATATTCTTGTAACAGGCGGAGCAGGATTTATAGGCAGCAATTTTGTTTATTTTGAACTTAAAAATAACCCGCAAGACAGAATTGTTTGCCTTGATAAACTTACTTATGCGGGGAATTTGAAAACTCTTGACAAAGCGATGCAAAATAAAAACTTTCGTTTTGTTAAAGGTGATATTTCCGATAGAGATTGCGTTGATAAACTCTTTTCAGAGGAAAAGTTTGATATAGTGGTAAATTTTGCCGCAGAGAGCCATGTTGACCGCTCAATAGAAGACCCCGGTATTTTTTTAACTACAAACATTTTAGGAACTCAGGTTTTAATGGATGCTTGCAGAAAATACGGTATAAAAAGATATCATCAGGTGTCAACCGATGAAGTTTACGGTGATTTACCTCTTGAAAGAACAGACCTTTTCTTTACAGAAGAGACCCCTATTCACACATCGAGTCCGTATTCGGCATCTAAGGCATCTGCTGATTTATTGGTTTTGGCTTATTACAGAACTTTTAATCTCCCGATTACGATTTCCCGTTGTTCAAACAACTACGGACCGTACCATTTTCCCGAAAAACTTATTCCTTTAATGATAGCAAATGCACTAAACGACAAACCTCTTCCGGTATACGGAGAAGGAAAAAATGTTCGTGATTGGCTCTATGTTGAAGACCATTGCCGTGCTATTGACCTTATTATAAGAAAGGGAAAAGTAGGCGAAGTTTATAACATAGGCGGACACAATGAAAAGGCAAACATAGATGTTGTCAAAATAATTTTAAAAGAACTTAATAAACCGGAGAGCCTTATTCATTATGTAACAGACAGAAAAGGGCATGATTTAAGATATGCAATAGACCCAACAAAGATTTCAAACGAACTTTCGTGGCTTCCCGAAACAAAGTTTGATGACGGAATAAAGAAAACAATAAAATGGTATCTTGAAAACCGCGATTGGTGGGAAGAAATCATAAGCGGAGAATATAAAAATTACTACGAGAAAATGTATGGCAATAGGTGATTGTATGAAAGTTTTAGTAACAGGTGCAAAAGGACTCTTGGCACACGATGTTATGGCAGAATTGGAAAAAAGAAACCACAGCATTATAAAAGCAGATATTGAAGAGATGGATATAACAAACCAAGATGCCGTGTATGATTTTATTACTAAAAATCAACCGGACGCCGTTATTCATTGCGCAGCATACACCGCTATTGACCTTGCGGAAAATGAAAAAGAAATTGTTATGAAAATTAACACCGAAGGAAGCCGGAATGTAGCTCGTGCATCAAATAAAATCGGAGCAAAAATGGCAATATTAAGTAGCGACTATGTTTTTGACGGAAGCGGAGATTCTCCTTGGCAAACCGAAGATGAACCTAAACCTCTAAATGCATACGGCGTTTCAAAATTTGAAGCAGAAAAAGCTGTCAGACAAGAATTAAAAGAACACTTTATCGTTCGTACATCTTGGGTATTTGGTTTAAACGGGAAAAATTTTGTTAAAACAATGATAAATCTTTCGAAAACACATGATAAACTTACTGTTGTAGCAGACCAAGTCGGTTCACCAACTTATACTAAAGATTTGGCCCGAATTTTAGTTGATTTTATTGAAACTGATAAATACGGAACATATCACGCTACTAACGAAGGTTATCTTTCTTGGTGTGATTTTGCAAAGATGATTTTTAAGACGGCAGGAATAACAACAGAAGTGATTCCGGTTACTACAGAAGAGTATGGTGCACCGGCATTAAGACCTAAAAATAGTCGATTGAGCAAAGATAAACTTGATAAAAACGGATTTACGAGACTTCCAAGTGTATCAGATGCACTGAAAAGATATATAAAGGAGTTAAGAGATAATGGGCAAATTTAATTTTATAAAAACCCCAATACAAGATTTGTATGTTATCGAACCTACTGTCTATGGAGATGACAGAGGTTATTTTATGGAAACATACAACGAAAGAGAGTTTAATGAAAACGGACTTACAATGAAATTTTTACAACACAATCAATCTAAATCAAAAAAAGGGGTTTTAAGAGGACTTCACTTTCAAAAAAGCAAGCCACAAGGAAAACTTTGCGGAGTTATAGATGGTAGTGTTTATGATGTTGCAGTTGATTTAAGAGGAAATAGTCCTACATTCTTAAAGTGGTATGGCATTGAACTTACAGGAGAGAATAAAAAACAATTCTATATACCCGAAGGTTTTGCACACGGCTTTTTGGTGCTTTCAGAAAGTGCCATATTTTCTTATAAATGCACAAATTTGTATGACCCCAATGACGAGTCGGGAATAATGTGGAACGATGAAAAGATAGGTGTTAAATGGCCGATTAAAGATGAAATCATACTTAGTGAAAGAGATAAAAATAATAAAACATTTGATGAACTTGGATTTAAGTATTGAGGTGTTGGCGTGGAAACAATACGAACGAAACCGCTTGGCGAAAGAAAAGTTGCAATAATAGGTGTGGGATATGTCGGGGCTACGATAGCATATGCTCTTACAATCAGAAACTTAGCACGAGAGATTGTACTGATTGATGTTGATACTCAAAAAGCCCAAGGCGAAGCACTTGATATAAGGCACGGAATTCCTTATATGGGAATGGCAACAGTTTATGTAGGTTCATATGAAGACTGTAAAGATTGCGACCTTATAATAATCACGGCGGGAAGAAACCGTAAAGTAGGAGAGAGCAGACTTAATCTGATTAATGATAACAGAGAAATCATGAAGTCTGTCGTTGATTCAATCAAACCACACTACACAAAAGGTGCTATAATGATAGTATCAAATCCCGTTGATATTTTGGTTTATGATTGTTCAAAATGGATGGAGCTTCCTAACGGCAGGGTATTTGGAACGGGTTGCGTGCTTGATACATCACGACTTGTTGGAAAAGTTTCGGACTATATAGGCTTAAGCACAGAGGTTGTAAAAGGCTTTGTGGTTGGAGAACACGGCGACTCACAAATTCCTGTTTGGAGCAGACTTTCGATAGCGGGCGTACCTATTGAAGAATATTGCGAAAATGTAGGACTTGAGTGGAACAATAGAATTAAAGAAGAAATTTTTGATTCAGTAAAGAAAATGGGAGCAGAAATTATTCAATCAAAAGGAAAAACGCATTACGGAATTGCTACATGCGTTTGTTCGCTTGCCGATGCGGTCTTAAATCAAAGACTTACGATAGCGTCTGTTTCAACACCTCTTGAAGGGGAATACGGAATTAAAGATGTTTCAATGAGTGTTCCGTCCATAATAGGCGTAAACGGTGTAGAAATGCGTCTTGAAGAAAAGTGGAGCAAAGAAGAAACCGAAGCATTTATTAAGTCTGCAAACAAACTCAGAGAAATTATTTAAGAACTGCTGTGCAGTTCTTAAATTTTAGGAGGAAAATATGATATACACATCATTATCTCAGTTAATAGGGAATACCCCTCTTTTGGAACTTACAAATATTGAAAGGGACCTAAATCTTAAAGCCAAAATTTTAGCAAAACTTGAATGCTTTAACCCGGGTGGCTCTACAAAGGACAGGGCAGCATTGTATATGCTTAATGAGGCGGAAAAAGAAGGAAAAATAGATGAAAATTCGGTAATAATTGAGCCCACATCTGGAAATACGGGGATAGGTCTTGCCTGTGTTGCCACTACAAGAGGGTACAGAGTAATTATAGTAATGCCTGACAGTATGAGCATAGAAAGACAAAAGATTATGCAAGCATACGGTGCAGAACTTGTGCTTACGGACGGAAAACTCGGCATGAAAGGAACAGTTGAAAAGGCTGAAGAACTTTTAAAAGAAATCCCAAGCAGTATAATTGCAGGACAGTTTTCAAATCCTGCAAATCCAAAAGCACATTATGAAACTACCGGACCCGAAATATACTCTGATACAAACGGAAGTATAGATTATTTTGTTGCAGGTGTCGGTACAGGTGGAACACTAACCGGAACAGGCAGATATTTAAAAGAAAAAAATAATGAAATTAAAATTATAGCAGTTGAACCGAAGTCATCACCGATGATAACAAAAGGGGTATCGGGTCAGCATAAAATTCAGGGAATAGGTTCTAACTTTATTCCAAAAAATTTTGACAGAAATGTATGTGATGAAATTCTCACCGTAGAAGATGAAGATGCCCTTTATTACGGAAGAATGGTTGCAAAAAAGGAAGGTATCCTTGTTGGAATATCTTCAGGAGCAGCACTTTCCGCCGCAATAGAAATTGCAAGAAAAAAAGAAGCAGAAAACAAGAATGTTGTTGTCCTTTTTCCTGATACAGGAACCAGATATATTTCGACAGAATTGTTTGAATGAGGTAAAAAATGAAGATTTTTTTGAAATATTTTAAAATTGTACTCGGAACAATGCTTGTAGGATTTGCTATAAGCGGATTTTACACACCAAATAAAATTGTTAGTGGCGGAGTATCGGGTATATCTACAATCTTGTTTCATACACTGAAAATTCCAACAAGTGTGACTTTCGGAGCAATAAACTTGGCACTTTTGATATTGGCATACAAATTTTTAGGCAAAAAATTTGTATTTAATACGCTTTTAGGTGCTTTTTTGGTTACCGTTTTCGTTGAAGTTTTTTCACATATTCCGCCTGTTACAAATGATGAACTGTTAGCATCAATTTTCGGTGCAGTTTGTTATGGATTTGGAATAGGATTGGCACTTGTAGAGGGAGCATCAACCGGAGGAACAGACATATTGGGAAGACTTGTCCAGCGTATGTATTCGCATATCAGAATAGGTACACTTCTTCTTGTAGTTGATGCAATTGTTATTTTATCATCGCTAATCGTATTTAAACAACTCGAACTTACACTCTACGGAATTATTGCACTTGCAATTTCATCTTTTTCGATTAATTGGTTGATACAGAGATTAAATGTATCAAAATTGGCGTTTGTTGTAACTGACTTCGGCGAAGAAATAACCAAATATCTTGTTTCAAAATCTCCGAGAGGTATAACACTGCTGGACGGTATAGGCGGTTATACAATGAAAAAGAAAAATGTTCTTATTTGTGCACTTAAAGAGAGCGAAACACAAGCGTTTGAAAAAAGAATATTAAAAAAAGATCCGGATGCTTTCATAATTTTTACCGAATCTACACAAATTTTAGGTAACGGATTTAGAGTGTATAAATGATTTATCGGAATATATCTTTACTTGTCGGTCAAAAGGTGATTGTATGATTTGTTCTCTTTGCCCAAGAAATTGCAGAGTTGACAGAACTGTAAAGAAGGGTTACTGTGGAGAAAACAACAAAATCAGAGTTGCGAGAGCAATGCTTCATCATTGGGAGGAACCTTGCATTTCAGGGAAAAACGGTTCGGGTGCAGTTTTCTTTTCAGGATGCACTTTAAAGTGTGTGTTTTGCCAAAATTACAGTATTTCAAACAACAAAACAGGTCTTGAAATATCAAAAGATGACTTATTTAAAATATTTGAAGACTTATTAAATCAAGGGGCAGAAAATATTAACTTGGTTACTCCGGACCATTTCGTTTTTCAAATAGCAGAAACCATATCAAAATTCAAACAAACCCATCCAAAAACAGTTTTTGTTTACAATACGGGGAGTTATATTAAAAAAGAGACTTTGGTAAATTTAAGAGGACTTATAGATGTTTATCTTCCTGATTTGAAATATGTTTCTCCGCTGCTTTCAAAAAGATACTCAAATGCTATTGACTATTTTGATGTAGCAAGAGAAGCCATTGATGAAATGTACTCACAATGCGGGAAGGTTACCTTTGATAAAAATGGTATGATAAATAGGGGAGTGATTGTAAGACATTTACTATTGCCGGGTAAAGTTTCGGATTCAAAGAAAGTTTTGTCGTATTTATACAAAACTTACGGAGATGAAATCTATATAAGCATAATGAACCAATACACTCCTGTTATAAAAAACAGAAACTATCCGGAACTTTTAGAAAAAGTAACAGAAAAGGAATATGATGAACTTATTAACTTTGCTGTAAAAATCGGAATTAAAAATGCCTATATTCAAGAAGGTGAAACAGCAAAAGAAAGTTTTATACCTGAATTTAATTTGGAAGGATTGGAAAATTTCATAAAAATATAACCGACAAGTAATCTTGTCGGTTATATTTTTATTTAAATTATTTTACTTCTTCGCCGCTTAGATTATAAGTTTTAATATTCTTTATCAACGGTGTAATTGTGTCTTTTTCAAATACCATAAACTTAACTACCTCACCGCCGAGTGGCGTATAATCAAGTTTAATGTTATTATTGCCGACAACGAAGTCTTGCTTTTTAAGTGCCATCATCTTGTTTCCTTGGTATACTACGGCATACATATCAAACTCATCGGAGGACAAGTTCTGCGTTGATGCAGTAACCGAAAAATCAGTCGTTGTACCTATATTTGATGATACACTGTCAATAGTAACTTTCGGTTTTTTATCCCAAATAACAAGCACTGCAAAAACATTATTTGCACTTCCGTTTAAATTGCCGCTAACATAGATTAATGTTCCGGGATTATTAATATTGACATTTTCTCCTGCTTTAAAATCTTTGTAGTAAGAATATTTAAGAGCATAGGCATTTCTTATGTGGGTACTTGTAATTGCACCTGCAATTCCGGGAGAAACAAGTCTGTATGTGTTATACCTCTGTGCACCACGATTATTATTGCTTTTCCATCCGATTGCAGTTGCATAATAGCGAGGACTTTCGTAATCATTTTTATTTCTTGGGGATACTGCGTCACTTACAGATGTGATTATACCGCTTGGCGTTATTCCGGAATCGGAAGATGTAATCCAATTTTCTTCTTCATTTGCATATACGGAATTAGAACCGGCTTCATTACCCATCAACACAACAACTCTGCCATCGGTATCGGCTTTGAATGAGAAAATAGTTCTGTTTCGGTCGCCACGGGAATTTTTTGAATCCGCCATCTGTGTTTCGGGGATAACAAATATACTTGCACCTTCAAGGTCTTTTGAAACATTTGCCAAAGCCCAAGTTGTACCATTATATGTATCACCGTTAAAAACAGGTTCTGAAGTGTCAATCAGCGTTCGGTTGTCATTATTTACCGCAGCACCGCCGATAAAAACAACATCATAATTTGAAGTTTCGCTTTTTCCCAAATTGAAATCATCATCTTGAACAAACTCCGTAAGTCTTGCTTGCTTCGAGTGAAATACGATATCGTAAGAAACACTTTCTCCGTTGTTGTCGTAGTAGACAGAACACTCTGTTTCTTCGTTTGAAATCGGAACGGTGGCCTTCACATTTCCAACTAAATCAACCGGCAGAGGATACTCGGTCGTAAAAGCAGTAGATAAATTTTTATTGTGAAAATCGCCGACAAGTGCTTTTTTGGTTAAAGGGTTATAGTCATTGGCATCTTTTCGCATAATCGACCTTAAACTAATTGTTTTTGGTTGTTTTATGCCATCGGATGTGTCAATATCAACCGTATATGTATAATCGGGAAGATAAACATCATACGAGTAAACACTTTCTTTGAAATTTGGTATTTTGCTATATGTTTTTCCACCGTCAGTTGAGTATTTAATTATAACATTTGAACCAATAGGAACCACAGGATTTGATGGTGTTGTAATGTATGCGGTAGAGGGAAGTTCACTGTATGAAAAACTACCGCCGAAAGTTTTTACTATGCTTTTTGCCGGAACCATTAATTCGCCGGAATCTTCATCAATATAAACTTTCGAATCAAGATTAATTGTTTCTTTTCCCTCACTGTTTGTAGTAGCAACGGCACTGTTTTCGGTAACAGTAACCCTAAATGACTTTTCGTTTGAAATGGTTGTAGTATTTCCAACTGTTGAAGAAGTTAGATTAAAGTATTTTACTATTGTGGAAAGTGGAATAACAAAAACGCCGTTTTTCATTTGTGGTTCTGCAGGCGTATAAACAAATCTGTCATTTATTCTCGTAGAATAATACACCTTAGTACCGTAAGTAGGTTGATATACGAGAGGAGTACCGCTTGATGAAACAAACTCAGCACGAACGGAGCCTGCCGGAGCTGAAAAAGCCAAAACTCCGCCTTCTTCGGAGGAAACTATATTTTGATTTCCGTCTTTTGTTGTTACTCTCCATGTGCCTTTTGCCATATCACAGAGCGTTACATCGTATGTGCCGGTTCCGGTTATGCTGAAAGATACCGTACTTGAAATTTTATCGCCACTCTTTGAAAAAGTTACAACTCTGTCGCTTATTTGCACACCGTAAATGTAAGTTTTATCAATTTTTACAGGTTTAATATAATAATTTTTATCATTATCGCTTACCTGAATAACATTTAAAAAATGGGTAGTAGAGGCATTTACATTAGGCGAAATTTCAATTCTCCATGTACTTCCTTCGTCAGTAGGAGTATTTGCAGGGTAACCCGGAACTTTGGTATTCGAGCCTCGGTCATAAATTATTGAATCAGAGCCATCACTACTTGAACCTCCGACTTTAGAAATTTTTGGAGATTGAGGAAGAAGTGTATCAACCGTCATTTTACCGTTGTAAGATTCATTTGCATTGGGATCAGCATAAGTCCTTCTGAAAATTGTTTGTGTGCCGTTAATTTCAGGTTCTTCTAAACCATGCAAAAGCCACTTTTTAACATAACTTGCACTTGATGATGTTACTCTGTCAAAAACAATCATTACGGCAGGAACCTCGGAATTTTTCATATTCAGGAACATAAATGAACGATTAAATTCTGAAACTTTGCTGCTGTATGATTTTTTCAAATCGCCTTTTAAATATGTATAATTAGGTTCGTTAGGATTTCTCGGATCGATTTCTTGTGCCACGACATCCGCAACTACATTTTTTGACTTTAATTCGCTGACTGAACTTGAAGACTGACCGCCATTTGTAGTTATCTGACCTCCATCACGAGTGTAATTTCTGTTTGTAGATGTTCCGGTATATTCGTTAGGGTCCAAAACTAACATCGTGTTATGAGCAACAGCTTTGGTATTATACATATTATAGTGTACAGAGCCGTATGTCGTTCCGCCGGTTGAGGAATCATTTTTTAAACCTTGATATACACCTGAATCGCTTGCTAATATTCCCTTATAGTAAATCTGAAAATGTCCAGCATCAAGGTGTTGGTGATTTACAGTGTTTAATCCGCCGACCTTCATTTCCGCAACAACGGAAGGTGAGTCTACACCGTCATCCCAACCGGTTCTTGCAACGGTTAGACCTGCCGGTGAGGGAAAATGTTTACTTAGCGGCAAATTTTTGTGGGATAGCGGATGATTTGAAGATTTAGTAGCAATATTAGTAACGAGATTAATAATGGGGGACTTCTCATAAAACCCGGTCATGCTCGGAAATCGTCTTACATACTCTTGCTTTATGTATGGGTCATTTCCTATTCCGGCATTTATAACTGTGCCTAAATGATAGTCAGTCCAATAGTCCCACATACTGTTTGTAGTATCTGCAGCCGAATCTCCGTCTCGGAGCCACTGACCGTCAGGACGCCGCATATAAATGGTGCTGTAAGCTGCCTTTGAAAGATTTTCACCCGAATACGGCTCCGGTGCACCCATCCCTGTTATTAAAAGATAAGCCCAACTGTCCCAAACATAACGATACGGTCCGTAAGTATCGCCTTCTAAGTTGTAATGTCCTTGGTATTGCCATTCTCTAAAAGGAACGTATTGATTGTAAAATCTTTTACCGATACTTTCCCATATATCAGGCCTTTCATCGTAGGTAGCAATAGCAAAAGAAAGTAAATCACGAAGGAGTTGTGCCTCAGAACCATGTCCGTTTATGGGACTCATATTAGTATTAGGATAACTCATCTCCATATATTTAGTTAAGTTTTCACAATGGTTGATTATCGTGTTTTTTTGGTCGCTGCTTAATTTATCATAACACCAGTCGTAGACTTCAGATGCCACCTGTATTATATGACCTGCAATTCGCGATTGACTCGTAGTATTTGAAGCTAAATCCGATGCATTTTTTCCACAAGTATTCAAATATGTCAAAAGATAATTTATGACTTTTTCGCCACATTGGTCATTGTTTGTATTTCCGTACAGTGCGTAATAAAATGCAGCAGACTCTATCGCAGCAAGATTATACTCATTATATTTGCCTTTACAATCTGCTGAAAATTTGCCTAAAACGACCTCTTTGTAGTAACTGTACAATTTGTCGTATGCGTTAATATTTTGATCCGTTTTCGCTGAATCTTTTATAGATTGAATGTCATTCTTTGTAAATAAAACCCTGGGGTGAGTATTAGCAGGAGGCTTTATCACAGTAGAAGCCGATTTTACAACCGTTTCCTCAGGAATTGAAAAGGAAAGAACAGTTGCAATCATAATAGCCGATAAGAATAATGAAATAAATTTTTTGCCCATTAAAATCCCTCCATGGTTAAAAGGTAAAAAACGACAAGAGAAATCTTGTCGTTTATGGTGGAGACGGACGGGATCGAACCGTTGACCTTCTGAATGCCATTCAGACGCTCTCCCAGCTGAGCTACGCCCCCATAAATACACAATGGATTATACACTAAAATTTAATCAAAGTCAATAAGTTTATTC
>JAZLFH010000068.1:0-52602 GCA_045615705.1 Clostridia bacterium | reverse complement strand
GAAGTCGCCGACTTCTGCCTTTGACAAATCAGTCGAGGTACTCATTAAGAGTTTTCCCGGGTCTCCTGCTGCCATTGCGGGAACTATGCAAAATGCAAGTACCATTGCAACAACAGTCAATAATGAAATTATTTTTTTCATTTACTGTCTTCCTCCAAATAAATTTTAATAATCGCTCGAGTTACGTCCTCCATTTGCAAGAATGATTGTAAGGTCCTCAAGTTCTACCTGATTATCTTCCGTTATATCGGCGCAAACTGCATCTTCCCAATTTGCACTTCCGGAGTTGCGACCTGCATAATTCTTAACATTTGTAAGGTCCTCAAGTTCTACCTGATTATCTTCGTTTGTATCACCTGCAATAAGTTTGATTGTACCAAGATCCTTGTCATCAGAAATTTCTTCTGATTTGTAAGTCTTTGTGATGTAGTATGTCTTTGCGATAGTAACATCATATGTTCCTGCGGGAACGATAATTGTGTATGTACCATCATCAAGAACTGTACCTGTGATTGAAGCACCTTCTGCGGGTGTTGCCGTAACAACAGTTTCTGTTACATCACCTTCCGATGATGCATGAAGAACGATTGTACCTGAAATTGTGAATCCTGAACCGAGTTCTTCAATTTCAAAACTCTTTGCATCTTTTCCGATTGCAGAAACCGCACCGCCGAGTAATACGGTATATGTTCCTGCCGGCCATCCTGTTGTGTCAAATGTGATAACATAATCTGTCGTTCCGACTGTGTACTGGTCAAGGAACATAATGTTATCCTCTGCATCTTTAATCAAGATGGTCTGTTCGCCTGCTTCTTGACCCGAAATGGTTGCTGTTCCGTTTGTAACTACTGCATCAGCAAAAGCAACAACGGGAACAAAAGCCATAACAAGTAACAAACAAGCGATACTCTTTAAAACTTTTTTCATAAGAAATCCTCCTTTTTTTAATATAAGTGAAATTAATACCTAATATGATTATAACCATAGAAAAACTTTTTTTCAAGTGTTTTTTTTTTTGATTTTTACTTTTTTTAAAAAATTGTTAAAAATCACAAATGAATCGTTCTTTTTTGTACAAATTGCTACTATGTCGGCCGAAAAAAAGTTCATTTTAAGTTAAACGGATTATTTTCCTCAAAAATTTTGCTTATTACTTTATAACTTTCAAGATCCGCCACATCATAGGTTTCAGACGGCATCTTCATTGCGTAAATTTTTGTAACTTCACAAAGATAAGCAGGCAAACTTCCCGGTGCATCTGTTCCGCACCCCTCTTTTTGTGCCTGTCTTATGAGTTGCAGGTCTTTTTTCATATAATAATAAAAAGGAAGTGCCACATTATTGCTCGGCGGATTCTCTGGTTTTTCAACCATGTATGTAACAAGTTCATTTTCGTCAAGTTTTGCGTTTCCGCACCTTTTAAGGACTTCTATATCATCACATACTTCATACATAATCGAAGATGCTTGTTTCTCTTTTGCATAGTTGCAAAAATCACAAAATGAAAATGTCGGAACATTGTCCCCTGCGATTACTAAAATGTCTTCGTCAATTTTTATCTCGTCAAGGGCAAAAATTATATCGTTTACTGCCCCGCGTCTTGTTTCGTTATCCGTTGAGCCGTCATCGAGAATGGATATTTTCTTGTTATTCGGTGCGGTTTTTACCCATTCTTGATAGTTTTTTATATGCTTGTGATTAGAAACAACAACAATTTCGCTGAGTTCGTCCACTTTCAAAAGATTGTCAATAAGGTAGTCAAGAATCGGCTTGCCTGCCAGTTTCAGCAGGGGCTTGGGCGTGGTTTTTGTTAAAGGATAGAGGCGAGTCGCATAGCCTGCCGCAAGTACTATACATTTCATATTTCTTGTTTCCTTCCTTCTATTATATATTTAATCATCATCGCTAATATGGGTCCTATAATAAGTCCCCAAAATCCGATTAATTTAAGTCCCGTGTACATCGCAAAAAGTGTTATGAGCGGATGGATTCCGATTTGTTTTCCCAAGACCCTCGGTTCGCAGAACTGCCTGATGGCAAGGCAAACACCGTACAAAAGCAACAACCCTATGCCCATTTTGACATTTCCGAGTATGAACATCACAATTCCCCACGGAATCAGGACCGTCCCCGTTCCCAAAATAGGTATTGCATCAATTATGCAAATTGAAAGTGCCAAGATAAACGAATAATCCACCTTTAATATCAAAAAACCTATCAAAAGTTCTGTAAATGTAATTGACATAAGTATTAACTGTGTCTTTACATATCCGCCAAGTGCCGTAAGTGCCTGACTTTTTACGGATTTTATAAGTGATTTTGTCTTTTGTGGAAGATAAGACTTAATGCGTTCTGTAATATTTTTTCGTTCCGAAACAAATGTTATAGAAGCAAATATCGTAATGACAACAAAAATTATGACGGACGGAACACTCATGGCGGAGTTGACTGCGAATTTCGGTATTGTCTGGACAATTTTGGTTAAAGCAGTTCCTACTACTCTTCCCAAGTTTTGAACTGCATTCATTAAAAACGGACTTAAATATTCAATGTATTCATCAGGCAAAAGGAAAAGCCACGATTTTACGGTTTCTTTTGCGTTTAAGAGCATTGTAACCAAGGTTTCATATTCCGATGAAAACTTTGTTGCAAGGCTTACTACTTCTTCTATAAGTTTTGAAATAACAAGTGTCAAAAGTCCGCCTACAACCAAAAGTGTTATTATAAAGGAAACAACTGCCGAAATCTTTTTAGGGCATTTTATCCTTTCAAGCAATTTAGATATAGGCGTGCAAATCCATGCAATTATAATTGCCGTCAAAAACGGTGCAACAATCACCGCAATTTTCGGTAAAAGATACAAAACAAATCCTGCCACGCCCACAAACACACCTACAACTAATATCTTAATTGCAAGTATGGTTGCAGTTTTCCACTTTTCACTCATTAATTAGCCTCCTCATAAGAGTACTGCCGTCTTCGATATATTCGCATTCTGCCGCGTCTTTTTCCGTAAAGCGTTTGTTTGAATTATTATTGTCGCCTTTTCTGTATATTACGCACGGAACAGGTTCCGGGGCATGAGTTGCAATCTCAATAGGTGTAGGATGGTCGGGAAGTACGACAATTTTATAATCTTCGCCCGATTTTTCAAGTGCATCCCACACTTTTTTTATTACCTTTTCATCTATTAATTCAAGGCTTTTTATCTTGCCCTCCAAATCTCTTTGATGTCCGCATTCGTCCGGTGCTTCCATGTGAATATACACAAAATCTTTGTTATCTTCCAAAAGTGCTTTTACGGCAGCGTTCGCCTTGCCGTCAAAATTTGTCTTAACCGTTCCGGTTGCACCTTTTACATCTATGCTGTCCATATTTGTAAGTTTCGCAATGCCTTTAATCAGGTCAACCGCACTTATAACCGCACCCTTTAAGCCGTATTCTTCTTCAAAAGACGAAAGCTGCGGTTTTGTCCCTTCGCCCCAAATCCAAAGAGAAGTCGCTTCATTCTTACCTTCTTTTCTTCTCTTAATGTTTATGGGGTGATTTTTGAAAATTTCGCTGCTTTTTTTCATTATGTCAAGAATTTTTTTATTGTTCGGAATATATTCTTTGATTTTTCTTCCCGTTATGTCGTGCGGAGGAGTCAATAAAATATCCTTGTCCGCATTATTCCAAACGAAAAGATTCCTGTAACTTACGCCCGGATAAAAGTGCATATTTTCTTTTGAAAGTTCTTTTTCCACCGCTTCCATAAGTTCTTTTCCCTCTTGCGAAGAGATTTCTCCCGCAGAGTAGTCAAGCATGGTTTTGTCTTCGTAGTTTTCTTCGTTTGAAAGCGTTACAAAATTTGCCCTGAACGAAGTGTCGCGGTCCGAAAGGTTAACGCCGATAGACGATGCTTCAAGCGGAGAACGACCCGTATAGTATTTTTTGGGGTCAAATCCCATAACCGAAAGATTTGCAACATCGCTTCCCGGTTTCATTTTATCCGGCACTGTTTTTACAAGTATAAGTTTCCCGTTATTTGCGAAAAAATCCATGCACGGAGTTTTTGCAACTTCAAGCGGAGTTTTTCCGTTTAATTTATCAATAGGACGGTCTGCACATCCGTCCGCCAAAAAAACTACATATTTCATCTAAATACACCTCAACAAGTTAATTATATCAATTATTCCATAAAAAGTAAACACAAATTTAGCATATTTTGTTCTGTCTGCGAAAAAATAACCCCGATAAAATTTGAAAGGAATTTTGATATGAAAAAATTAATTTTTTGTATAATTTCTGTTTTGTGCATCGCTTTTGTAGTTGCAAGTTCAATGAACGCTCTCGCTAAAACCGCAAAAGAAGATGAAAACCAACTTTTGGCACGATGCGTTAACGGAGAAGCCCGTGGAGAGTCTTACGAAGGTCAGGTAGCCGTTGCGGCAGTGATACTTAATCGTGTGAAGCACGCATCATTTCCCAATACCATTGCGGGTGTAATCTACCAGCCGGGTGCTTTTACCGCTGTTTCGGACGGGCAGATAAATGTGCCGATTGACAAAAATTCGACTGTTTACAGTGCGTGTCGTGATGCAATGAACGGTTGGGACCCATCGGGCGGTGCCATTTATTATTATAACCCGAAAACCGCTACAAGTAAGTGGATTTTTACACGCGAAATTATAAAAACCATCGGAAATCACACTTTTGCAAAATAGGAGGCAGAAATGAGTATTAAAAATCGACTGAAAAAAGGTCATATGTATTCGGTTGTATGTGCCGTATTTATTGTTATGCTTTTAGCCATTGTTTACCTTTTGAAATGCACCTATTTTGACAGATGCGAAACCGAAAATAATTATCGCCGTTCCTTTTCGGAACTTACTCAATATGTAAGCGATATAAAAATGAGTCTGCTCAAAGGAAGGCTTATTTCCGATAAAGCGGAAGCAATGTATCTTTCAAGCGAACTTTACCGTCAGGCTGAAGGTGCAAAGGCGAACCTCGGACAACTTCCGTTTTATGATACAAATCTCGAAAACACTTCTAATTTTTTATCTCAGGTAGGTAACTTTTCCTATTCTCTGTCAATGAGGCTTTTAAAAGGCGGAGAAATAACAAACGAAGAAAAAGAAACACTTAAAAATCTTTCTTCTTATGCCTCCACTCTGTCGGACAAATTGCTTGAAATTGAAAAAGATATGTATGACGGAAAATACCACTTTGAAAGAGCGTCCGCTCTTTCGCACCTTTTCGGGCGTGGAACGGTAGCGTTGGCAAACAGTATGGAAGAAGTAGAAAAAGAATTTCACGACTATCCGTCTTTAATTTATGACGGGCCGTTTTCTCAGCACATAGACAACCAAAAACCGCTTTTTATCGAAAATCTTCCCGAGATTTCTCCCGAAATGAGCGTTTCCCGTGCAAAGGTGATGTATCCGAATATTTCATTTTCATTTATGGGTGAAACGGGCGGAAACATTCCTTCTTACAGTGTAGGCGGTGAAATTGACGGTAAAAAAGTTCTTATGGAGTTCACAAAGCAGGGCGGAAAACTTCTTTGGATGCTTGACAATCGCAAAATCGAAAAAAAGAGCATTTCTCGTGATGAGGCAAAAAAATCGGCTTTAAAATTTTTAGAAAAACTCGGCTTTACAAATATGAAAGAAACCTATTTTGAAGAAAACGACAGTTCTATAATAATTAACTACGCCTATCAGGAAAACGGATACACTTTTTACGGCGACCTCATGAAAGTCAAAGTCGCACTTGATAACGGCGACATTGTGGGTTTTGAAGCACGAGGCTACATTGCCCATCACACACAAAGAGAAATCAAAAAACCAAAAATAAGTATAGAACAGGCAAAGGAAACAATAGCATCGGGAATTGATATTACAGATGTAAATCTTTCGGTAGTTCCGCTCGATTCGGGGCGTGAAGTACCGTGCTATGAGTTAAAAGGCTCGCTTGATGACTATAATTTCTTGGTTTATGTGAATACCGAAACGGGTTATCAGGAAAAAGTGCTTATTCTTCTTGAAGATGAAAACGGAACCTTGGCAGTATAGTATTTCTTGTTTATAATTTAAAAATTGTCGTAAAATAACTGTGAGACAAAAAGTCTCGGAGGTTATTATGGCACGACATTTAAGAATAAGCGACACTTTAAAATTTGAAATTGCAAAAGAACTTGGTGCTTTGGAGTTTGAAAAAATTAACCGCTTTGGGAATATTTTAAGCAGAAACTCAAATAACATCATTATTAATGCAATAAATAACAGTGAGCATCTTAAAAATCAAGAGGCAAAATAACCTCTTGATTTTTCTGTTATTTTGGTATATTCTTTTACATGAGGTGTTATTATGAAGAAAATAGTTCCAATAGTTATAGTAGTACTTGCAATTATTCTTGCGATATTGCTTGTTCTCAATTACGGCGTTTTTAAATTCAAGGAGAACTCTCCGAAAAGCAGCGAAACAACATCCACGATTCGCTTTGACGGTGCAAAAAAAATTGCTCTTGTCCACGCCCGTGTTGAAGAAAAAGATATAGAAAATTATGCAGAAGAAATTCAAGGTTCGGGTGAAGATGCAATATACATAATATCTTTTGACGCAAAAGGTCAGCACTTTGAAACCAAGATACTTCGTGAAACGGGTGAAATTTTAGAGGACAACCAAGGAAGCACTCAACTTGACGAAACGGGAAATGAAGAATTGAGTGAACCTGAATCGGAAGAAAATGCCGAATGATAAAAAAAGAAATTCGCAAATTGCGAATTTCTTTTTTTTATTTTAATTACTCTGCTTCGGGTTTTAAAAGTGCATCTTTTCTTGAAAGATTGATTCTTCCCATGCGGTCAAACTCAATAACCTTAACCACGATTTCATCGCCGACACTTACAACATCGGTTACCTTTTCCACTCTCTTGTGGTCAAGTTTTGAAATGTGAACAAGACCTTCTTTTCCGGGCAAGAATTCAACAAATGCACCGAAGTCCATAATTCTTGTTACTTTGCCGGTGAATATATCGCCTATTTCGATTGCTCCTGCAATACCCTGAACAATTTTAACCGCTCTCTTTGCCGCTTCGTCATCGCTCGTTGCGATATATACCTTACCGTCTTCTTCAATGTCAATCTTTACGCCGGTCTCTGCAACAATTTTTTGTATTGTCTTTCCGCCGGTACCTATAACATCACGAATCTTTTCGGGGTCAATCTGAGTAATTGTAATCTTCGGAGCATATTTTGAAAGAGTTTCTCTCGGCTCGCCGATGCAAGGAAGCATACACTCATCTAAAATCTTATATCTTGCATCTCGTGTCTTCATGAGTGCTTCGTGTATAATTTCGGGAGTAAGACCGTCAATCTTGATGTCAACTTGGATAGCCGTAACGCCTTTTTTAGAACCTGCTACCTTAAAGTCCATATCTCCGAAGAAGTCTTCCAATCCCTGAATGTCAACCATTGTAATGAAGCGGTCGCCCTCTGTTACAAGACCGCAAGAAATTCCCGCTACCGGTGCTTTAATCGGAACACCTGCATCCATAAGAGCAAGTGTGCTTCCGCAGATACTGCCCTGAGATGTAGAACCGTTTGAAGAAAGAACTTCGGAAACGAGTCTTAATGAATATGGGAACTCTTCCTCGGAAGGAATTACCGGTTCCAAAGCTTTTTCAGCAAGTGCACCATGTCCGATTTCTCTTCTTCCGGGGCCTCTTGACGGGCGAGTTTCACCCACAGAGTATGACGGGAAGTTGTAGTGGTGCATATATCTCTTTGTTTCGTACTCGTCCATACCGTCCAAAAGTTGCGAATCACGGATAGAACCGAGTGTTACTGTTGTAAGAACCTGAGTTTGTCCTCTTGTAAAGAGTCCTGAACCGTGCGGACGAGGGAGAATTCCAACCTCTGCACTAAGAGGTCTTATATCTTTAAGACTTCTGCCGTCAACACGCTTGCCCTCGTCAAGAATCCAACGGCGAACAACATATTTTTGAAGTTTGTATATCGCTTCGTCTAAAAGAGCAACTTGTTCGGGATACTTTTCGTCAAGTTTTTCGTGAACTTCTTCATATACAACCTTTAAGTTTTCTTCGCGGACATTCTTGTCGTCAGTATCAAGAGCAAACTTTACTTTGTCGATAACGAGTGTCTTAACATCTTCGTACATATCTTCGGGAACAACAATAGGCTCATAGTCAAATTTTTCTTTTCCTATTTCTTTTTGTATGCTCTCGATAAATTCACAAATCTCTGCGATTGCCTTATGTGCTTCCATAATTCCTTCAAAAACGATTTCTTCCGGAACTTCCTTAGCACCTGCTTCAATCATATTTACCTTTTCTTTTGTGCCTGCAACGGTGAGAAACATCTCGCTTTTTTCTCTTTCTTCAAGTGTCGGGTTAATTACAACTTTGCCGTCAACATAACCTACATGAACACCTGCGATAGGTCCCGAGAAAGGAATGTTTGAAATACAAATTGCGATAGATGCACCGTTCATTGCGGTAACTTCCGGTGAATTATCGGGCTCAACCGACATAACTGTCGTTACAACACCTACATCATTTCTTAAATCCTTGGGGAAAAGCGGACGAATGGGACGGTCAATCATTCTTGAAGCAAGAATTGCCTTCTCACTCGGTCTGCCCTCACGACGCATAAAACTTCCCGGGATTTTACCTACTGCGTAAAGTTTTTCTTCATAATCCACACTGAGCGGGAAAAAGTCTATCCCTTCTCTTGGTTTTGCGGATGCCGTTGCCGTTGCCAAGACAACTGTTTCGCCGTAGCGTACCATACAAGAACCGCCGGCAAGTTGTGCTACTTTTCCGGTTTCTACAATGAAATCTCTGCCGGCGATTTGGGTTTTGAAAATTCTTTCCATTACTTCTACCTCCGTATAAATTGAAGCATACGGTTTAGCACTTATCCGAATTATTAAATTTTAATCACTCGGATAACTGCTATACCGCTCATACTTCATATTTTTTTAAATGTTAATGTAGAGGGCAAAAGCCCTCTACATTAAGTTTTACTTTCTCAAACCGAGTTTTTCGATGGTCTTACGGTATCTTTCGATGTCAACCTTCATTAAATAGTTGAGAAGTCCTCTTCTTTTACCTACCATTTTAAGAAGTCCTCTTCTTGAATGGTGGTCATTTTTGTTTGCTTTAAGATGCTCATTAAGATGATTGATTCTCTCTGTCAAGATTGCAATTTGAACCTCGGGAGAACCTGTATCTGTGTCATGCAACTTATTGGCACTGATGATTTCCTGCTTCTTTTCCTTTAACATTTCTTTCACCTCCGAATTTCTATATCTCCTCGAACAAAGCCAAGGCGGTGAACCCTATAACTTTGCACGGGATAGTCAAAAAACTGACAGATTACATATTAGCACAGTAATATTTGGTTGTCAAATGTTTTTTTATATTATTTCCCGTCCTATAAGTTTTTTTACAAGCAAAGTGTCATTTTCTTTAATCGCTTTTCTTATAAGCGTGCTTGAAACACATTTTCCGTCATTTAAAACCTCGTCCATTATTTCTACCTTTATATTGTACTTTTTACCGAGTTCTAAAAGAGTTTTATAATCTCCGAAACCGCCTCTTCCAAAATGAAAATTAAACCCTGCGGTTACATATTGTGCGTTTAACTTTTTAATTATTACTTCTCTGAAAAACTCTTCCGCACTCATTTTTAAAAGTCCGTCATCGGTTTTTAAAATTTTCACCTCGTCCGCTCCCGCTTCTTTTAAAAGGTCGCACCTTCTTTTTAGTGAACATATCTCACTTATATCTTTTCCGAGTGATTTTAAAGGAAGCGGGTCAAATGTGAGTGCCACGGATGTAAGATTATTTTCCTTTGCGTAAAAAGAGCATTTTTCTATTAATTTTTTATGTGCCTTATGCACTCCGTCAAAACAGCCTATTGCGACTGCGTATTTTTTACTCTCCATCAAAAAAGCCTCGCACAAGTTTTAATGAATTTTTTTCATCGGTTATTTCGCCTCGTGAAACGGCAATAAATTTCCCGTTTTGGTCATACAGGCGGTACATTTTTCCGATTTCTGCTTTTTTAAAATATATGGGTACTCCGTTTTTTACTCTTTTAGATGCATCACTATTTAAGTCGATACGCTCAAAATCCGAAAAAAGAACATCTACGGGAATCAAACTTTTTTCAAGCGTCCCTTCTTGCTGTCTTAAAAACATCTCATCGGGCGATATTGCATCTTTCAGGAAAAATCTTCCGCTTTCCTGTCTTATAAGTCTTGTAAGGGTTGCACCGCAACCGAGTTTTTTCCCTATATCGTCCGAAAGCGACCTTATATATGTGCCTTTCGAGGAAGAAACATCAATAACAATTTCGGGAATATCAATTTTTACGATGTCTATCGAGTATATTGTAACTTTTCTTTTTTCCCTTTTAACTTCTATTCCTTTGCGAGCCATTTTATAAAGTCGTTGTCCGTTTACGCTTATTGCACTGTACATCGGCGGAACTTGAAAAATATCGCCGACAAAACTTTTTATGGTTTCTTTTATCTCTTTTTCATTAACTTCTACCTTTTTTTCTTCTGTTACCGTTCCGGTTATATCCAATGTGTCGGTTGTTATTCCGAGCAATATCGTGGCACGGTACTTTTTGTCTTTTTCTATTAAAAATTCTGCCGCCTTGGTTGCATTTCCCACAAGAAGAGGCAAAACGCCCTCCGCCATCGGGTCAAGTGTTCCGGTATGCCCGATTTTTTTTGTGTTAAATGCTTTTTTTGCCATTATTACAGCCTTGTACGAAGATATTCCGCCGGGCTTGTTTAAAACTAAAATTCCGTTCATTTCAAAATCTTTTCTAACTCTGTTTTTACTTCTTTTATTGCATCATTTAAACTTCCGTGATATGTAGCCCCGGACGCCAACTTGTGCCCGCCGCCTCCGAAGTGGTTTGCTATTGGCGTTATGTCGGTATTTTTTGAGCGAAAACTCATTCTTACCTCATCAAAACTTACTTCTCTTAAAAGAACGCTCACTTCTACGCCCGAAACCTTTCTCGGAAAGTCTGCCAAATCTTCGCTTAAAGACATATCTGCATCGCAACTTTTAAAATCGTTTTGGCTCAGGTGTGTTATTGCCCCTTTTCCGCACGAAATAAATTCTATGTTCTTCGCCGCAACGGAGCGAAGAAGTATTTTTTTATACGGTTCGTTTTGGTAAAGCATTGTTGAAAGATATGCCGTATCAATTCCGATTTTTCTGAGTTTGCCCGCAATATTAAATGTTTCTTCCGTAACGCTGTTGTACTGAAAAGAACCCGAATCGGTTGAAATTCCGCAAAAAAGATACTCGGCAATTGTTTTTGTGATGGGACATTCCATTTCTTTTAAAATTTCATAAACTATTTCCGCACTTGCACATTTGTTGCCGTAAACCAAAGAGTGTGCTGCGTAATTGTCGCCCGAAATGTGGTGGTCAATTAAAAGAGTATTTTTTTGCTTTTCAAAAAGTGCTTTTCGCTTGCCCAATCTTTCCATTGTTGCCGTATCGACAGCACAAACCAAGTCAAAGTTATATTCTTTGTTTTCGTCATAAACTTCACAGTTTAAATTTTTAAAATCAAATCTGTAATCAAGAGGTTCGTCCACCAAAACAGAGCAATTTTTACCCATACTTTTTAACGCCTCATAAAGTGCAAAACAAGAACCTATTGCGTCCCAATCGGGATTTATATGAGGCAAAAGTGCAACTTTTGTTGCACTTTTTAATGAATCAATTGTTATTTTCATCATCGTTTCCGCCTTTAATAACAGATTTTAAAAGTTCGTTTATGTGCGAACCGTACTCAATGGAATTATCAAGTTCGAAAATGAGTTCGGGAGTATAACGAAGCATCATTTTTCCTGCGACACTCCGCCTTAAAAACGGAGCGGCACTTTTCAGTGCTGAAATTGCTTCGTCTTTTACTTCTTTGTCGCCCATAATGCTCACATATATTTTTGCATAACGCAAATCACTTGTAACCCGTGCCGACACGATACTTGTCATCATGGGTATTCTCGGGTCTTTCAGCGTTCTTATTGCCTCACCGAGTTCTCTTTTTAATTCTTCCGAAATTCTGTCGATACGCTTAAATGACATTACCTTGCCACTTCCTCCATCACATAGCACTCAACTACATCGCCGTCTTTGATGTCGTTGAATTTTTCAAATCCGAGACCGCACTCGTAACCTGTTGCAACTTCTTTTGCATCTTCTTTAAATCTCTTGAGAGAGTTAAGCTGTCCTTCGTGAATTACAATGCCGTCCCTGACAATTCTGACGCTGCAATTTCTTGAAATCTTTCCGTCCGTTACATAAGCACCGCCGATTGTTCCTACTCCGCTGACCTTAAATGTCTGACGGATTTCAGCATGACCTATTACCGCTTCACGGAACTTCGGTGCAAGCATACCCTTCATTGCGGCTTCCACTTCTTCTATTGCTTCATAGATTACTCGATATGTTCTTATATCTACATTATTAAGTGCCGCAGCCGCTCTTCCGCCTGCATCGGGACGAACATTAAATCCTACTATAATGGCATTTGAAGCACTTGCAAGAGTTACATCACTTTCTGTAATTCCGCCGACTGCTCCGTGAATAACTCTGACTCTCACTTCATCGTTAGTAAGTTTTTCAAGCGATTGTGTAACCGCTTCTACACTGCCTTGAACATCAGCCTTAACTATAATTGCAAGTTCTTTTACCTCGCCTTCTTGGATACGGCTGAATAGATCTTCCAACGAAAGACGCTGTTTGCTCTTGTTAAGGTCGTCTTTAATCTTTTGTTTTCTCGTTTCAACAACATGACGGGCAGCCCTTTCATCCTTAACCGCATAGAAAAGGTCGCTTGCTTCGGGGGTTTCCGAAAGTCCTATAATTTCAACAGGTGTAGATGGTCCCGCTTCTTTTATCTTCCTGCCCTTGTCATCAGTCATTGCTCTTACTCTGCCAACGCAAGTTCCCGCAACTATTATATCGCCCGAGTGAAGTGTTCCGTTTTGAACCAAAACCGTTGCAACAGGGCCTCTGCCTTTGTCAAGTTTTGCTTCAACAACAGCACCTTTTGCCATACGATTCGGGTTCGCTTTAAGTTCTTTGATTTCTGCGGTAAGTATTACCATTTCAAGAAGTTTGTCGATGTTTGTTCTTTGTTTTGCACTTACATCAACGCAAATAACATCTCCGCCCCACTCTTCGGGAACAAGTCCGTGCTCGGTAAGTTCCTGCTTTACTCTGTCAGGGTTTGCACCCTCTTTATCAATTTTGTTGATTGCAACGATAATGCTTACATTTGCCGCTTTTGCATGATTTATTGCTTCAACTGTCTGAGGCATAATTCCGTCATCAGCCGCAACAACCAAAATTGCAATATCCGTAAGGTTTGCACCTCTCGCTCTCATTGCGGTAAAGGCTTCGTGTCCCGGAGTATCTAAAAATGCAATCGGGTTTCCGTTAACATTTACCATATATGCACCGATATGCTGGGTAATTCCGCCTGCTTCGGTAGCGGTAACATTTGTTGAACGGATTGCGTCCAAAAGCGATGTTTTACCATGGTCAACGTGTCCCATTACAACTACAACCGGCGGACGAAGTTTTAAATCTTTCGGATCATCTTCCGCCTCTGCATCGCTTAAAAGGATATCTTCTTCGGTTATTATTATTTCACGCTCTACTTCTGCATTTAAATCCTCTGCCACCAACGATGCAACATCAAATTCGATTTCCTCGTTGATACTTGCCATAATACCGAGTTGCATAAGGCGTTTGATTATTTCGGTAGCATTTTCTTCAAGGCGGTTTGCAAGTTCTCCGACCGTAATTGTGTCGGGAACCAATATATGTTTTTTCTCTTTTACTTCCTTTTTGGGAGCACGGGTAAAGTCTTCTTTACGCTGTTCTTTTTTCTGACTTGTTTTATTCTTTCCACGCTTGATTTTCTGCTTGTTTGTATCGGTATCCTTAACAGTAATTGTAGAAAGAGCCTCTTCTTTTTCCGTGTCAAGTTTGTCAAGGTCAACAGCATTGCTTCTTGTGTCAATGTGATGCACTACCTTTACGGTACGCACTTCCTGTTTTTCTTCTTTTTTCTTTTTTTCCGAAGTTTTCGGTTCTTCTTTTACTTCTTTCGGACGGTATTTTTCAAGATACTCCTCAATTGTTGTCCCGTCATCATACATACGGGTATAATGGTCTAAAATGATATCCATATCAAAAGGTTCAAGGGCACTCATGGAACTTCTCGGAGCAGTTACATACTTTTTTAAAAGGTCAACAACTTCCTTTGCTGTCTTGATTTCCAAATCCTTTACTACCTCGTGGACTCTTGGTTTAGCCATTTAAATCACCTCCGTTTTTTTCAAAAGAGCAGTCGCAAACGACTCATCGCATACGGCGACTGCCGTAACATTTTCTTTTCCCAGTGCCGACTCAAATTCTTTTTTGGTATTACGCATAACTAACTTTACACTGTTAATTTCGCATACCGATTTCAGTTTCTTCTTATTATCTTCCCCCAAATCGGTTGGTATGATAACAAGATGACAAATTCCGTCATTTACCGCTTTTTTTACGGTAAAAGCCCCGAATTTTACCTTTCTTGCACGGACGGCAAGCCCGAGCGTTTGCAAAAAAGTGTCTTTCATTCAATCATTCCTTAATATTTAAAAGGTCATCATATACCGAACTGTCCACTCTGCACTTAAAAGCGTGGGAAAAAGCATTTTTCTTTTGTGCCTTTAAAATGCAATCGTGATTTTTGCATATATATGCACCTCGTCCTTGGCTTTTCCCTGTTTCATCTACAAATATTTTTCCTTCTTTGTTTTTGACTACCCGAAAAAGTTCCGCTTTTTCTTTCATCAAATTACATGAAACACATTTCCTCAGCGGTTGCATTATGCTTCTTCTCCGCTTTTTATGTCAATTTTCCAGCCGGTAAGCCGTGCGGCGAGTCGTGCGTTTTGTCCTTCTTTGCCTATGGCAAGCGAAAGTTGAAATTCAGGAACCGTAACCTTTGCCGACTTTTCTTCTTCGTTAATGTCAACGGTCAAAACTTTTGCCGGGCTGAGTGATGCTCTTATATATTCTTCAATGTCATCACTATATAATACGACATCAATCTTTTCTTCTCCTATTTCATCAAGAACAGCCTGAATTCTTGCACCTTTTTGCCCTACACAAGCACCGACCGGGTCAACATCGGGATTTGTTGATGCAACAGCAATTTTCGTTCTGCTTCCCGCCTCACGGCTGATACTTTTAATTACAACAGTTCCGTCCGCAATTTCGGGAATTTCCTTCTCGAAAAGTTTCTTAACAAGGTTTGGATGAGTTCTCGATACCATAAGTTCTACAACTTTGTTGTTGTTTTTGACTTCAAGAACATATACTTTTATATGCTTGCCCTGAGAATAGTCCTCTCCTCTTATTTGTTCCTTGGGAGTTAAAACCGCTTCGGCGTGTCCCATATCAATTAAAACGCCCCGCCTTTCGGTCTTTTCGATTTTTCCGACCATAATATCGTTTTCTTTACCCGAATACTCGGCAACCAAATTGCCTCTTTCGGCTTCACGAACCTTCTGCACTACAATTTGCTTTGCCGTTTGTGCGGCGATTCTGCCGAAAAGTGCCGGGTCCGCCTCAAACTCCATAATGTCGCCCTCTTTGTAGTTTGGGTCCGTTTCTTGTGCTTCTTCGAGAATTACCTGTGTGTAGTCATCATAAAAGTCATCGTCTTTAACAACGGTCTTACGACAGAAAACTCTCATATCGCCGGTTTCTCTGTTTACCTCTGCACCGCAATCAAACCCTTGACCAAAATTCTTTTTATAGGCTGTTGCAAGTGCCGTTTCAAGTGCCTCGAACATAATTTCTTTTTTTATGTTCTTTTCCTTTTCGAGCGCATCAAGCGCTAAGATGAGTTCTTTGTTCATCTTTTTTATGCTCCTTTTTAAAACTTAACGAACCACTTACACGAAGCGATTCTTTTTTTCTCAATTTGGTATTCGTTTTTTTCGCAAACAACGGTTATCATATCCTTTGTTGCATTTGTAAGTGTGCCTTGAAGCACTTTTTTCCCGTCAAGGGGAGCGTAAAGTTTAACTTCAACTTCCTTCCCCAAAGATGCCGTGAAATGCTCATCTCGTCTTAATCGTCTTTCAATTCCGGGAGAAGAAACTTCTAAAATATAGGCCTCCTTAATCGGGTCAAGTGCATCTAAAACAGGATTTACGGCGTTTGTGAAATTTTCGCAATCTTCAATATTTACTCCGCCGTCTTTATCAATAAAAATGCGAAGCACATAGTCTTGACCTTCTTTAACATACTCTACATCATATATTGATACTCCCGTGTCAACGCAGGCACTTTTTACTGCGTTTTCTACTGTTTCTTCAATTTTTGGCATTGATTTTCACCCTCTAAATAAACACGAAAGAGTGGGTAAATTCCCACTCTCACGCTGTCAAGCGGTATTATAACATACTTTTTTTCGTTTTGCAAGTATTTTTTTATTTAATCTTGCGATAATTGACTTAAAAGGACTTTTATGGTATCATAGCCTTGTTGAAAAGAGGTTTGAGATGGAAAAGTTAATTATTATTGACGGAAACAGTATAATAAACCGTGCTTATTACGCAATAAGACCGCTTTCTACCAAAACACAGATACCGACTAACGGAATTTTCGGGTTTATGAATATTATGCTCAAAAATATTTCCGAGCAAAATCCCGACTATCTTTTTGTTGCTTTTGATTTAAAGGCTCCCACTTTTCGCCATAAAATGTATGAAAAGTACAAAGCACAAAGAAAAGGAATGCCCGATGATTTAAGAGTACAGATGCCTCATTTGAAAGAACTCCTTACCTATATGAATATCCCCATCCTTGAAAAAGAGGGCTTTGAGGCAGACGACATCATAGGTACGGTAAGTAAAATTTGCGATGATATGGGTATTTTATGCAAAATAGTTACGGGCGATAAGGACGATTTGCAACTGGCTTCAAAAACCACCAATGTACTTTTGACGGTTACAAAAATGGGACAGACCGTATTTGAAGAGTTGGACGAAAACGGTGTTTTTGAAAAATACGGCGTTTCTCCCCAAGAATTTTTGCAAGTCAAGGCTCTTATGGGGGACAGTTCGGATAATATTCCCGGTGTTTCGGGGATAGGAGAAAAAACTGCATTTTCTCTCATTAAAGAATATCACTCACTTGATAATATATACGAAAATCTTGAAAAAATCACTCCAAAAGGAGTTCATGACAAACTCCAAAACGGCAAAGACGATGCTTATATGAGCCTTACGCTTTCCACAATCGTCCGTGATGTTGATGTTTTACTTGATTTTGAAAAAGCACGACTCGGCGACTACCAAAACGAAAATTTAATAAAAAAACTCGAAGAACTTGAAATGCAAAAAATTGCCGAGCGTTTGAATCTTGAAACCAAAAAAAATATTCCCGATAAAAAAGAGGTCTTGGAAGCAAGCGAAACGGACATAACCGGCATTTCTTCGCCGTTTTCGTTTTTGATTTCGGACGGGTATGTACTTTTTGACGGTAAAGAGCAAACTTTTAAGACGGAATGTGAAAAACTGAAAGCAGTTTTTGAGAATGAAAAAATTATAAAAATTACCCACGACTTTAAAAGTGTTCTTCACTTTTTGGATAAAAGAGGTATTTCTGTTATCGGTGATGTTTTTGATACGCAAATTGCGGGCTACATTTTGGAAAGTTCGAGAAAAAGTTACGATTTTAAGTCATTATGCGATGAAAATTTGCTTCCCGCTGAACCGTCATCACTTATAAAGTTAAAGGATTTGCAACAAAGTCTTATAAAAGAGCATGGCGAAGAAAATGTGCTTTACAACATTGAATTTCCGCTTACGAGAGTCCTTTTTTCGATGGAAAAAGAGGGCTTTATGGCAGACAAAGATGCCCTTTTTGATTTTTCCAAACTTCTCGGCGAAAGACTTTTTGAACTTGAAGAACAAATTTACTTTACGGCAGGCGAAAAAATAAACATCAATTCACCGAAACAGTTAAGCCATCTTTTGTTTGAAACGCTTATGCTCCCGGTTGTAAAAAAGACAAAAAGCGGTGCATCGACAGACAGTGATGTGCTTGAAAAACTGAGAACAAAGCACCCGGTAGTTGATTTGATTATTGAGTACAGACACCTTTCAAAATTAAAATCCACCTATGCAGACGGACTTTTGCCGATGATAAAAGAGGACGGGCGAATCCACTCTACGCTTAATCAAACGGTTACAACAACGGGCAGAATCAGTTCTACGGAACCAAATCTTCAAAACATTCCCGTAAGGACTCCGCTCGGCAGAGAACTCAGGAAAATGTTTGTCGCAAAAGAAGGTTTTGTTTTAATTGATGCGGACTATTCTCAGATTGAACTGAGAGTGCTTTCGGATATGGCAAATGACGAAAAAATGTGCGATGCCTTTTTAAACGGCGAAGATATTCATTTAAAAACAGCATCAAAGATTTTTGGCACGAGCGAATTTTTGGTTACTCCCGAAATGCGTAGCCGTGCAAAAACCGTTAATTTCGGCGTTATTTACGGACAAAGTGAATTTTCCCTCGCCAACGATTTAAAGATTTCCCGAAAAGAAGCAAAAAAATATATCGACAGTTATTTTGAAAACTATCAAGGCGTCCGTTCCTACATGGAAAAAGCAGTTTTAAGTGCAAAGGAGCAGGGGTATATTACTACCGTTTTCGGGCGTAGGCGTTATATTCCTGAGATTATGTCAACTAACTTTAACCTTCGTTCATTCGGTGAAAGAGTTGCCAGAAACGCTCCCATTCAGGGGACTGCTGCCGATATAATTAAAATTGCGATGGTAAATGTGTATAGAAGGCTAAATAAAGAGTGCAAAAACTCACGCCTTATTATGCAGGTACACGATGAACTGATTATAGAAGCGATTGAAAGCGAAAAAGACTTGGCAAGTAAAATTTTAAAAGAAGAAATGGAAAATGCGGTTAAACTGAAAGTACCTCTGTTATCTGAGGTAAACTGCGGTAAATCGTGGTATGATGCGAAATAGGAGAATTATTATGGCAGTTGTATTAGGTATTACGGGTCCGTCAGGCAGCGGAAAATCGGAACTTTCTTCATTTTTGTCAAAGATGGGATTTATGATAATAAATGCCGATGAAGTAGGTCATGAAGTTTTAAAAAAAGAAGAAGTCAAACGGGAAATAATGGTCGAGTTTGAAGGCGTTTCGGACCCGTTTGGCGAGATTGACAGAAAAAAACTCGGCAAAATCGTATTCGATGACAAAGAAAAACTTAAACTTTTAAACATTATTACGCATAAACACATCACCAATCAAATAAAAGATATTATCAAGACTTCCAATTCGGATTTAATAGTAATAGATGCTTTTGAGTTAAACTCATCGGGTCTTTCTTCTCTTTGCAACTATACAATAGCGGTAATCGCACCCAAGGAAATCAGAATTAAAAGAATCATGGAGCGAGATCACCTTTCGATTGAAGATGCCGCCGCAAGAGTAAATTCGCAAAAGAGCGACAGTGAGTTTAGTGTATCCTGCGACTTTGTTATTATGAATAACGAAGATGTCGAAACCTTACACCTTAAGATGCTCAAAATTTTTGAAACCATAAGGAACTGATTGTATGAAAATCCGACACAAAAAGCACCATCTTCTGAATTTTTTCGAGAGAGCGGTGCTTATTGTTATTATCATATATTGCCTTTACAGAGTTTTTCCGATTAAGTACACAAACATCATAAATGAAGAGGCAACAAAAAACGATATTGACCCATATACGGTCTGTGCAATTATTAAGGCGGAAAGTAATTTTAATCCGTATGCGACAAGTCATGCAGGTGCGTGCGGACTTATGCAAATTACACCTTCAACCGCAGATTATATAGCAACCAAGTGTGAATTTGAAAATTACAATCCGTCTATGCTTTTTGATGAAAATACAAATATCGTTCTCGGTACTTCGTATTTGAAACATCTGTACGAAAAATACGAATATGATGACTGTGTATTCGCTTCATACAATGCGGGTGAAGGAAATGTTGACAGGTGGCTTTCAAATTCCAAATACAGCAGTGATACAAAAACTCTCAGTGATGTTCCCTACGGGGAAACCAAAAGACATATCCAAAAAATAAAGTTTTACAAAACGGTTTATTCAATTTTATACTTTTATCTTTTTTAAGGTGTTATTATTACTCTTGTTCCTATCGGTGTTATTGAAAAAAGTTCTTCAACATCGTTATTGTACATTCTTATGCACCCGTTTGAGCGTGCTTTTCCTATTGATTGCGGGTCGTTTGTTCCGTGTATTCCGTAACCTCTTATTGACAGTGCCATCCATCTTGTGCCGTAAGGTCCTCCCGGATTTACGGCTTTATTTATTATCGTAAAAAATCCTGTCGGACTTGGTGTTTCTTCCTTTCCGACTGCTACCAAATACTGAGTTTGGACTATTCCGTCTCTCACTACCGTCATAACTTTACTTGACAAATTTACATAAATTGTTATCGGAGACGGTGCTTTTGGTATGCACAAAATCTGACCCACTTTTAAATCCTCCGCTACTGCATTCGGGTTTAAATCAATCAAGTCTTTCAATTCCACATTAAAAATTCTGCTTATCTCAAAAAGTGTGTCCCCAAGCCTCACTACATAATAATTCCCCGACTCGCACTCTTTGGACTTTTGTGAAAACGGATTTATGCAGATTGTACTTCCCACTTCAAGATTTTCTTCATTAAGTCCCATATTTATTTCTCTTAATCGTTCCACTGTCGTGCCGTACAAAAGTGCAATTTTTGAGAAGGTGTCCCCCTGTTGAACAGTGTACGGAAATGACCCTATCGGACAAAATCTATCAGGCATCGTTTTCACCTCCAACCGTCAGAATTGTGCCTACCGGCACAAGATTGAAAAGCGTTTTCATGTCCTTGGGCATTACCGATATTTCTCCGTTTGTTATGCCTTTGAGAGTTGATTTTATTTTTGTTTCGCCGCTTTTCCCGGAAAGACCTATTACCAAAAAGTCATCAAAATCGCCGAGTATACTCTTGTTTATAACCTCATACTCTCCCATTTTTACATTTCCTGCGGCGTTAAAATACACTTTTTCACCCGAGCGGAAATTAAGCGTCAGCATGTTTTCTCCATAGTTTATGCTGACCGGCGATGGTCCTACCGGAATACAAAGCACCATTCCCTGATAGAGTTTTTCTTCATCTATTCCGTAGTTTGAATATTTTACTAAATCCTCGCTCACCATAAAGTATCTTGCGATTTTTTCAATCGTATCGCCGTTTTTAACTATGTAGTAGTTTGTAGTTCTGCAATTTGGGTATATTTCAAAACCTGACGGTATGCACAAAAGGTCGCCCGGTTTTATATCTGTTGCATCTTTTAGATTGTTTTCTTCAATTATGCTTTTTACATCAGTGTTATACGAAGATGCAATAGAGTAAATTGTGTCGTTATCTCTTACTTCATAAGGAATAAAACCCGCCTTGCATCTGTCATTAAAGAAAAATTTCAAAAAATCACTCCCCTAAATACTTTATTGTATTCGGAAAGTGATTTTTTTGACACTAAATTTTACTATATAAAAAAACAAGATGTAAAAAACGGTTGTTTTTTACATCTTGTTTTTTTGTGTAAAAACTTATTTTACGATGTCTTTAAGAGCCTTTCCTGCCTTAAATACAGGAACCTTAGATGCAGGAATTGTGATTTCCTTCTTTGTCTGAGGATTTCTGCCCTTTCTTGCTGCTCTCTTTCTGACTTCGAATGTACCGAAACCAACGAGCTGAATTTTGTCGCCCTTCTTAAGTGTTGCACCTACTGCATCAATAAATGCACCGAGTGCCTTTTCTGAATCCTTCTTTGAAAGTCCGCTGTTGTCTGCGATTTTTGCGATAAGTTCTGTCTTGTTCATTTTCTTTTTTCCTCCTTGTTAATATATAGAAATTCGCTTCGCGAAATTCTTTTCAATCATTTCTTCGAGTCTTGCCATAGTTGTTCTCGCTCTTCCGCATTTAATTCTAACAGTTTTTTTTCCATTTTACAAGAGTTTTCTTCCAAAAATTTAAATCTTTTTATAAATTTTCGGTTCGTTTTTCCAAGTATTTCCTCTGCATCCAAATTAAGGAACCTGGAAAGGTTAACAACCGTGAATAATAAGTCGCCGAATTCTTCGTCTATACCGTCATTTTTTGCTATTGCATCTTTCAATTCCTTAATTTCTTCATCTATTTTCAAAAAAACTCCGTCAATATTATCCCAATCGAATCCTGCATTCGATGCTTTTTTCTGGATTTTTTGTGCTTTTGTTAAGTTCGGAAGTGATTTTGAAATTGATTCCATACTTTCGGAAACAGTTTCTTGCAAGCGTTCCTTTTTCTTAATTTCTTCCCAGTTTTTTAATACTTCTTCACTTGTTTTTGCAACAGTATCCGAAAAAATATGCGGATGTCGTGTTATCATCTTTTTGCACACGAAATTTGTTACATCGTTTATGTCAAATTCGCCGTTTTCTTTTCCTATCTGTGCGTGCATCACAACTTGAAGCAGTACATCTCCGAGTTCATCCGCCATTTTTGTAGGCTCATTATCGTCTATGGCATCACAGGCTTCGTACGCTTCTTCTATTAAGCACTTTTTGAGTGAATCATGTGTCTGCTCCTTGTCCCAAGGGCAACCGTTTTCCTTATCCCGAAGTTTTTCAATGATGGAAAGCAAATCTTCAAACGAGTATTTCATCATTCCGTCCCCTTATTCTTTGTAATTGCCAAAATGTCATCTTTTGTTATAAGTCCTATTTTAAACGCAACCGGGAAATACAGAGCCGCACACACCGCCATGGCAATAATCATGCCTAAACTCGATTGTATAAAGTGATATATCGTAAATGCGATAACACTTACAAAAACTATCGCAAACACAGGTCTTATATAAAGTTCTTTGTGCGTAAATCTTATGTTGGACTTTTTAAGTGAGATTGTATTAAATACCGAAGCGGCAAGATATGCAACTGCGGTAGAAGCGGTAGCACCGACTATCCCGAATTTTGACAAAAATACAATGTTTAAAACTATCTTTATCAAACACGCAATACCCATATTTATTATAGGCTTATAAGTTTTTCCGAGAGATTGAAGTATTATTCCGGTAACCTGGACAAACGGTGTAAAAATAACTACAATTCCCATTATCATTACAAGTTCAAAATACCTTGTGTCATTATAAAGTATGTTAAGTATCGGTTTTGCAAGTGCAATATATCCCGCACAGCACGGACACGCAATAAAGAAGGTGAGTCTTATCGAAGCACTTACATTTTTGTCTATTTCTTTTTTGTTATTTAATGCAACTGCCGAAGCTATTGCGGGTGCAACGCTTACGGCTACCGCATTTATAATTGCAATAGGAAGATTGTAAAGCGTTACCGAACGCCCCAAATATCCGTACATACTTCGGCATTCATCATTTGAATACCCTATTTTAAAGAGAATATTTTGCACGGTAAAAGTATCCGTAACATGAATTATTGCATACATAAGCGATGCCAAAGTGATTGGTATTGCTATTTTTATAATTTCAAGTGCCGTATCTTTTGAGTAACTTCCGCCGGATGTTCCGTCTTTTTTAAGAATTAAAGCAAGCACCAAAAATGTTATGAGCATACCAACGGGAACTCCGAAGAGCGATGCCGTTGCGGTTAAATATATTTGTCTATTTATAAAAAGGACGCCGAACAAAAGTCCGAACAAAAGTTTTGAGCCTGATTCGGTCAACTGGCTTATTGAAGTCGGAATCATATTCCGGTTTCCCTGAAAAAAACCTCTTAAAGCACTCACATCGCCCAAAAAGATGAGCGACAGCGACATAAGTCTTACCGCAAGTGCCACCTGCGGGTCGTTAATCATACGAGCGTAGATGTCGGCTGATAAAAACATAACCAAAAACAACAAAACAGAGATACATCTCAAAAGGATTTTTGAAGTTTTAAGCGAATTTTTTACCCCTGTATCATCCTTAACCGACATATATTTTGCAACAACCGTTGAAATACCGATAGGAAATCCCGTGGTAAGAATTACTACCATAATATTGTATATTGAATATGCTCCGTTATAAATTCCCATACCTTCTGTATGAAGAATATATCTGTCAAGCGGTATTTTAAATACTGCACTCATTATTTTAGCGATAATTGATGTCGCCGCAATAAAAAGTGCCCCTCTTTCAAAACTCTGCTTCTTCATTTTCTTCGCCTTCTTCGTTTTCCTCGTCATCGTCTTTTTTATCAAGCATAAGTTCTTTTATCGTAGGATATGCAAATGCCGTTTTTATAAGTCCTATGAAAGAAAAATAAATAACCGGTATAATAAAGGGAAGAAGTATTCCGTATTGAGAACTCAGTGTAAAGAGCATCAAATACAAAATTCCGCCTCCGAAAAACAGCGTTGTAACGGTCGCCAAAAAGGTCTTGCCGAGTTTGGCAAACGACATAAATATACTGTTTTTAATTAAGTCTTTCAGTTTTAATTCAAATGTAACCATCATGGGATAAATGTAAAGATGGCTTGAAACAAACAAATATGAAATCAGAATTGTTGCCACTCTTCCTATGCTGTTTAGTATGCCCGAATCTTTATTCCACAAAAAATATGTGTAAAACATAATTGAAAGTGCAACAGTCATTACTAAATCAATTATAAAAAGGATGGTTGCCTGTCTGAAATTTTCACGCCTTTTGTCCTTTGAATCGGACCATATCCACACATGCTCGCCACGGATAAAGTTTCTTAGTGCGTAAGAAAAAGATGCACTTGCAGGACCCGTGCCGATTACTGCCATAAAAAACAGCGAAAGAAGTACGCAAAGCAATGATAAAGCAGTGTACTGCCCTTCTTCGATTATTAAAACGCTGTTAAAAAGATTTCCAACTATTGTTGCGTTTACAAAATATATAAACACAAACGGAATTAACGAAAATAATATATAATTAATGTTAAGTACGACAAGTTTTCCGAATTTATGATACAAAACATCAAAAAAAAGTGCCAACCCTTTTTTGGGTTTTTCGTCTTTTGAAACGCCACGGCCCGGCTTGTTAAAATTGAAAAACATTATATTACTGTTCCCCTTAATCTCTGTTTTTAAAGAATTGTAGCATAATTTGTGCAAAAAGTCAAAAAAAAACTTGCATTTTTATTTTCCGTGTGCTAAAATACTCGTTGCTATGGAGGTGAAGGACTTGCCGAATATTAAATCAGCAAAAAAGAGAGTTTTGGTTTCCGAAACAAAAACTCTTCGTAACAAAATGATTAAATCAGCTATCAAAACCGAAATAAAGAAGTTCGACGAGTGTGTTGCCAAGGCTGATAAAAAGGCTGCGGAAAGTATGTTTAACTTTGTTGTTAAAAAACTTGACCAGGCAGCTGCAAAGGGTGTTTATCACAAAAACACCGTCAGCCGTAAAAAATCTCAACTTGCAACGAAACTTGCAACTCTTTAATTGACCCTTCGATTTTGAAAGGGGGAGTTTACTCCTCCTTTTTAGTGTGCAATTTTTAGACTTTTCGACATATAAAAAGGGGATGTAAAAAAAGTTGTTTTTTACATCCCCTTTTTGGGGCGACTAAAAAAGCGTGCAGAACGGACAAACTGAACCCGAAGGCGTACGAAGGTACTCCGAGAGGTGAAGTTTGTCCGTAGCATAAAGCATAAAATTTCAAAAATTCGTTAAAAACGAATTTTTTCTTTATTTTGTTTGACTAAATTAATCTCTTAATCTGTGATTGTTTCGTATTTAAGGTGCTTTATGCGGTCGGTGCGTTTTTTTACAGCCCTTTTATGTATCAGTTTCTTTGTACTCCGTATTCTGCAATTATTATTTCTATTGCAGAGAAGCCGTCAATCAATCCGTTTTTTACCCTGTAATCCATATCTTTAAGGAGCGGTATAATGTTTCTTAAATCCTCTTCTCTTGCGTTTTGGGCTCTTTTGACCGCCTTTTCCGCTCCATATCCCCCGCCGAGCATCTTTACCGCTTCGCCAACGCTTATTCTGTCCGCCAGTAAAAGTTTTGCTTTGTATGCCGACATTATTTGATTGGAAATCAAAGATAATGCTCCAAGCGGTGTGCTTACATTTTTGATTTCTTTTAAACATTCATAGCACGATGCTCTGCGAATTGCAAAAAGTGAATCCAAAAGAGTAAAAATTCTGTCTTGCGATGGCTTAATTATTACTTTATTTATTACTTCCCGTGTAATGGTTGTGTCATCGGAATATGAAATTATCTTGTCAATTTCTCCTTTTAACACGCTCATACTGTTTCCTATGCTTCTTATTATGTATTCGCTGTCTTGCGGAGAAATTGCTTTTTTCTCTTTTGCACAGATATTTATTATCCACTTTTTGAGTTTTGTTATGTCCTGATACGGGACATTTACCTCGGTCGCAAGTTTTAAAAGCGTTGTCTTAAAAGAGGTCTTGCCCTCTTTTTTGTTATCCGTGTTTTCATAGATAATAACCACATTGTAATCGGGAAGATTTGAAAGTGCCTCTTGATACTCTGCCCTTTCCTTGGTCTTTGAAAGTTCGCACTTAAATATCGTAAGTTTTTTATCACTCATAAAGGGAAGCGTTTCAAAAAATTCGCTCACCTCTTGTGATGGCGGCAGCGTTTGGTAAATCTTTTGATTAAAGTCGTTTGTACTTCCAATACTGTCTTTTAAGGTTTCTGCAATATAGTCTTTTAAATAGTTTTCTTCTCCGGTTAAGTAGTAAACGCCTTTAATTTCTCCGCTTTTTATTAACTTTAAAAAATCATTGTACAACATTACTTGCTCTCTTTCTCGACACAAAAACCGACTCAATCTTTTTCTTGTTAACTTTAAATACAACTGTTCCGCTTTGTGCGGTTGAATACATTTTTGAATGAACAAAAGAAAAATTTTTAACTACTTCCTCGTCCAATTCTTCAACGGTTTTCTCCGAAGACACAACGGCATATCTCGGTTGTGCTTCTTTTAAGAACTCAATGCCGGATGATGTCTTGCTTCCGTGATGTGCTACTTTAAGTATATCACATTTTAAATTTTCTGCAATACGGCACAGTCTGTTTTCTGCATCTTGCTCTATGTCACCGGTAAATATTGCACTCACATCTCCGTAATCGAGCCTTAATACCATGCTCGTTTCATTTGTATCGGAAAATGACGCTCTTGACAGTTCGGGTGCAATCATTCTGAGATTTACTCCGCTTTTTAAATGAAGCATATTACCTCTTTGAAAATAAAAGACCTTCGTCCCCTTTTCTTTGCAAAGATTTAAAAGTTTTTCTTTTAATTGATTATCTGCACTTACATTTTTGGGTATTATCAGATTTTTTACCATATTTTCAGAAATAAGTGTGAAAAGTCCTTGTGCATGGTCTTGGTGATAGTGAGAAACAAACGCATAGTCAACTTTTTTTATTCCTCTGTATGTCAAATAGTCCATTACGGTTTTACCCGTATCGTAGTCATAAGAACCTCCGGCATCTATAAGTATGCTTTTGTTGTCGGGCGTCCGTATAAGTGCGGAATCTCCGTGCGAAACATTTATAAATTCTATGTACATGCAGTCTTTTTCAAGGGCGTGAACCATCATTCCCGTGCAAATTGAAGAAACGGCTACCGCCAATGCCAACATCTTGTAAAAGTTTTCCTTCTTTGCAATGATAAGATACAAAAATAAACAAAGTGCATAAAACGCAGTTATAAAAAAGACATCTTTTTCGCCCACTCGCACAAGCGAAAACGGAATGCCGGAAAAAGCCTTTGCAATACATATAAGAATATTAAACACTGCTTTTGTTAAAAATGCCGATACATCACACAGATACGGAATATAAGAAAATATACAAAAAAGATATCCGAATATCATGCAGACTGGTATTATTAAAGATACTGCCACATTTGATACTATACTTACAGCCGAAAAACAGTTAAATGCACTTACAAGCGGTGGAAAAGAAAAAAGTTGTGCAGAAAATGTTACCGCAACGGTTTCTATGAGAAATCTTTTCTTCCTATCAAATCTGCCGGTTATATTGCCCGCCAAAAGTATTATCCCCAATGTAGCGGAAACGCTGAGAATAAATCCTATATCAAACAGATACCCGGGGCTGAATAAAAGTATTAATATTACGGCTATTGAAAGCGATGTTATTGAGTCGTTTCGTCTTATGACAAGTTGTGCTCCCTGGCATAATATACACATAATTCCTGCCCGCACGACCGATGGACTTGCTCCCGTAAATAATATGAAGAACAGTATGGATATAATATAAATTACTCTTCCTCTTTTGGTGTTCCCGATAAAAAAGTAGGAAAGAAGCATAACAAAAGACAAAAACATACTTATATGAAGTCCCGAAACAGATGCTACATGGGAAAGTCCGGCTCGTTTAAGAGTTAAATCAAGCGTGTCGCTTACGCTTGACTTATCACCTGTAATCATCGCCTTTACAAGTCCCAATGTGTCATCGGAAAACTTTTCGTCCATCCTTTTTGTCGTTCTTTCACGGATGATTGAGGCAATATCTACCGGGTTTAGATATGAAATTTTGCTCCCTTCTGTCTTAACGGGTTCTTTTGACGACATGGAAAGATATATTTTCCGTGCGAAAAGATATTGCCGATAATCGAATTCTCCGAAATTATTTTTATCATACGGCTCATAGATATATCCGTTTACGGTTACCAAATCTCCGTATTTGGGTATGGTGTCAAGATTTTTTATACTGCATTTTATTTTTACATTTTTTACTTCTTCACCACCTATTTTCTCCGCACTTACGGTAAAAGATATTTTATCGTTGCACTCAACATTTGAAACGACCTTTCCCGTTACCGTGAAGTTTTTCTGTGCGTACTTGTTCACCAAGGTGCTTTTTTCTTCAAATGTAACGGTGTACAAGCCTTCTCCCAAAAGAACTCCAACGCATATTATGAGTGCAAGTGTTTGTATTTTTCCTTTTAAAACAAAACGCTTAATTACAAGCAAAAATCCTACCGTCAACACGCTTATAAATACTGCACTCGGTATTTTACTCGACAAAAATATTCCTATGCAAAGACAAATTGCAAAAATCAACGCATCTCTCTTCATAAAAATACTCCAAAACAATATTTAAAATTAATATAGCATATTTGTCGATTTTTGTCTATAATGGTGATGGTGATTGTATGTTTATAAAAAATCCTAATCTCCCCGTAAATGATGTTACTCTCTGCATTTCAAATGTGGAAATACCCGGCGTAAAAACAATTTGCCCGCCTAACATTTCTTCTTTAACGCCTCCTCTCAGTTTTCACGCAGACCTCGGAATTTGCCACTTGGGAGAAAACACCGTGATTTGTCCGCCTTGCACAATTTCATACTACAAAGAAATTCTCACCCCGCTCGGTTTTTATGTCATATCGGGTGAATCACCTGTTTTAAGTACCTACCCTTTTGACTGTGCATATAATGTAGCGATACTTTATGATAAAGTTATTTTAAACTCTGAAACCTGCGACAAAATCTTGCTTTTTGAACTTAAAAAACGCCATTATAAAATTATTGATGTAAAGCAAGGATATTCTAAATGCACTACGGCAATAATATCAAAAAATGCAGTAATTACCGAGGATGCAGGAATATTTAAAGCGTGTGAAAAAGAAGGCATCAATGCCCTCTTAACAGAGCCGGGCGTTAATCTTTCGGGATTTAAAAACGGTTTTTTGGGCGGTGCTTCGGGTTTAATCGGAAACGGCCAATTTTTTATAAACGGAAATCTTGAAAAACTTAAAGATTTTAAAAAAATCGAAAATTTTCTTTCCCTGCACGGCGTAACTCCAATTTATAACAATGATTCCGTTCCCGATGACATAGGCTCTGTTATTCCTGTTTTGCAAAGGGAGTGATAAGTTGAACTACCAAAGTGTTGTTCCCATTTTTGAGGACAACAAAAAATGCCTTGAAAACGAGATTTCAAAAGAAATTTTAGAACGATACGAACCTATTTATATAGAAAAAGCAATAAACGGATATTTTCCCAATCTTACAAAAACCGAACGCAAACAAATTCTTTCGATTGCACTAAACGAAGTTTCAAAAGAAGATATTAAAGGTTTTATCTACTACAAAAAAAGACTTGACTTAATCAAAAAAGAACTTAAAACCTACCTTAAAGACGCAAAGTCAATTTTTATAGAAGGTTTTATTAATTTCAGGCTTAAAGATTACTTAAAAGAACTTGACGGTATCTGCCAAAGAGCAGGTGAAAAGTTCCTTTTTGACAAAGAGTTTGATGAATTTTGCAAACTGCTTTCTTTTTTTGTATCGGTGTCCGAAAAAAAAGAGCCCCTTGTTCATATAATTTCCGACAATGAGGGTCCTCATCTTCTTGATTCAAAAAAAACAGACATAACAGAAAAATATTTCTCTATGTCGCCCGATATTTTTGATGAATTTATGATGAGCGATTTTGACATCGTTCTGAGTGCCTTAATAGAGGCATCGCCGGAAAAAATTGTTCTTCACACACTTTTTTCGGACGAATTGTTTGTAAACACTATTGAAAAAGTTTTTTCGGGAAGGGTTTACAGGTGCCTTGGTTGTAATATGTGTAACGATTTGTGAGTGTTTTAACGCAGTATTTTTTAAAAAAGGTCTATAAAACCGTATCTGAATAATATTTTAATATCTAACAAAAAAAGAGCCTTCCGGCTCTTTTTATATTCCGATTATAAACCCAAATTTGTTTTTTCTGTCTATCTTTTTGTAAATGCTGATAAAAACAGGCGGTGCCACCATTCCTACCAAAAACATTACAACTCCCGTCAATACGGCACTTGGTGAAAATAATTCCCCTAAATATGACACTATAAACTGGCACGGCCAAGAAATTAAGTACCAGGAAAATGTCATTTCATCAAACCGTAAAACCCAACTCTCTTTTTTTGAAATAAATATCGCAAGTGTCGTAAAAAATGCAATCATCAAAACCGTTAACGCAAATGTAGAAATAAAACCAATTGTCGAGTACGCTTTAATTTTAAAGAATTCTCTGCAAAAAACAATTGCAACCGAAACGAAAAGATAGGTATACATAGCCGTTTTTGAAAGATATTTTTTATTTTCGTTAAAGTGACAGTATCTTGCAAAGAGCATTCCCATATAAAAACAGGTAGCAAACCAAATTATATCCCTGACAACCAAACGAAAATCACTGTTTATTATCGTAGGTTGAGTAAAGGGCACTCTGAATGTGCAAAGAATACTCAAAACTGCGAGATAAATATATCTGAATCTTGAATTTGCCATTTTGTCAAGAAGAGGCGAAAGCACAAACATCAAAAAAAGATTTGCCAAAAAATACAGGTACGAAAGCGGTCCCAATCTGAAACATACAAACATATTCGATACTTCTTTTGACAAAAAATTCCCGGTAAAAGCAAAGTAAAAGAGTACAAATGCCATATTTAAAACAAAGTACGGAACTAAAATTCTCTTTACCTTTTTTAAAAGCATATTTTTGTAGCCTCTTTTAAGAGATTGCGTGTATGTGAACAAAAGCCCGCTTGCAAAAACAAAAAGCGGCACATGAAAACTGTACAAATAAGTATGTATAAAATTATGATACCAATTTGACTCATTTGAAACATACAAAGGTATAGAATGCCCGAATACAATTAAAAAACATCCGATAATATGCATTAATGATACGAAATTTAACCTCTTTGCCATAACAATATCTTATTTGAAGAAATTTGGTGCAATATGCACAATCGCATATGCACTTCCGCCTAAAAGTGCAAGAAATAAAATTACCGCTGCAACAATAAATATTGTCTTTACTTTTCCTTCAAACTTCCCCCTTGTTTTAAAATATGAATAAACTTGAGAAAGGACAAATATTTCTGCCATTGCCCCGAAATTAAAGTACTTGCTCGCCTCTGTCGCACTGTTTGTTATAAAAAAGCTGAGTGCTAAAAGCACAAAAAGACCGCTGTATAAAAACAGGCTCTTTTTCCCTTTATATCCGCCGAGAGCCGTAAACAAAACAATTCCCGCCAAAGATATATAAAACATAATCGAAAGAAAAGTCTTTGCCCCCAAAACGGTAGCCGAGGAATTTAACATATTATATATAAAAAGCACAAAAACAGCATAAAAAAGGATTCCCGTTACAATCCAAGTGAGAATACTGTCAAGTTTTTGTTTTTCTTCTTTTTTCATTTCTTTCATTTTTTTCCCTCGCTTTTTCTTTATGCTACAATTATATATTTTATATGCCTTTTTGTCAATAATTTTATCCTGTGTTGACAAAAAGTAAAAGCTAATATAAAATAAACGAAAACAATAAATGAAAAGAGTTTTTTTATGCGTTCCATTCAGTATTATTCATGTTTAATATTGCTGTTTATCTATTCTTTTGTTTCTCAGATAGGCGGTAAGGCGGTCTTTGCGTTTATCGGTATAACTGCTTTATTAACGCTTGTAACTTTAATATATGACAGAATATCTCTTATTAGTCTCGGGAGCGAACTTTGGAGATATTTAGCTTTTGTTTTGTTTGCAATTATTTCGGGTGAATACCTTTGTACTTTTAGAGAAATTTACTTCACTTATTCTGTAAACATATTGGAAGTTTTTGTATTTGTCTTAATATTTACAGTCGCTTCCAACTACCGCAAAAGCACACTTCCGTTTTTAGATGTTTATGTGGTTGCCTCTTCTGTTTTGGTATTTATCCGACTTTTTAAAATGGGATTTCACATTTCTGCCGATGAAAGACTTGCTATTTTAGGCGGTAGTTCAGCAGGCAACGGGTTTTCGCATCTTCTGGTTATCATTTTTATTGTTGTGCTTAATTGGTTAATTCAAAAAGGTTTTATAAAAAAGATTTTTTCAGTTATCATTATGGGTACTTCTTTGTTTGTTATAATAGCCTCTGCTTCGAGAAAATCAATCCTTGCACTTGTTCTAGGTGTTTTTTTATGGTACTTTTTGTTGGTTGTTCCCAAATATATGAAAGATAAAAGCGTTGTTAAAAAACTTGTTCCCGTTATCTTTTTCGTTATCATTTTTATATCCGGGCTGTATGTTTTTCGTAACCTCTTATCCGGTTCTCTTTTGCAAGAAAGATTTGAGATTTTAAAATCCGAATTGAAAGACAACGACTTCGTGCGTATAGATATGATAAAAGAAGGATTTCTTATGTTTAAGCAGAAGCCGTTTTTCGGAAACGGGCTCGGACAGTACATGCACTTGGCGAGTTTTGACAATCACTATTCTCATTGTGATGTAATTGAAACTTTGGCAAATCACGGAATTGTGGGATTTTTACTCTATTATACTATTTATATCAGCTTGATTTTCAAACTTTTCAAATTCCAGCATAAGAAAAAATCCTCGCCAAAAGTTGACGAGGCAAGACTTCTTTTGGTTATTATGCTTATTTTTACTTTTATAGGCTTTGGTACGGTTTACCTTATAAACTTCTTTGCCTGGATAATATTTGCCGTAATTATGGGTTTTACCAATACTATGTATGAAAACAGTTAAGAAAGTTCTTCCAAAAGCATTAAGAGTGCCCGTTGGGTGCTCTTTTTTCTTACGCTTTCACGGTTACCTTTAAAAACAAAAGTCTTTGCATACGCTTTTTTTCCGTCTGAAAGCCCTATGCACACTGTTCCTACACACTTTGTTTTTGTACCGCCTGTCGGTCCCGCAATTCCGGTAATTGAGAGGGCGTAGTTTGAGTTTGCATTTTTTCTCGCTCCCAAAGCCATCTCAATTGCACATTCTTCGCTTACCGCTCCGAAAAGTTCAAGTGTCTTTTTACTTACTCCCAAAACTTTATTCTTAATCTCATTTGAATAAGTGATAAACCCTCCGTCAAATACTTCACTTGCACCCGAAACTGATGTAATAATTGAGCCTAAAAGTCCTCCCGTACAACTTTCCGCCACGGAAAGTTTTTGTCCTCTTTCCGAGAGCGTTTTAACTATATACTCGGCTAAATTTTCACCATCGCACGGCATAATGTAATCTTTTAACCTTTTCTTTATTTCATTTGTTACGGGATTTAATTCTGCATAGGCGGATTTTTCGTCTTTCCCCTTGACACTTACTCTTATTCTTGTATATGAATTGCCCACATAAGGTGCTATTAAGACATTTTTCTGGTTTTTAATTAAATCGTCAATAATTGTTACCGCGTGGCTTTCGCCGATATTTTTTAAGCAAATGTTTTCAGAAAAAATTCTTTCACCGCTTTTATCTTCCAAATACGGCATTACGGTATCTTCAAACATCGGAAACAGTTCAGCCGGAGGTCCCGGAAGAATTATTCCGATTTTATTATCATTTTCCATTATTGACCCGGGTGCCGTTCCGTTTTTATTCTCGACTACTATTGAGTTTTCGGGAAGATATGCCTGTTTTATGTTGTTTTGTGGCATCTCTCTGTTTGTTGAGTCAAAATATCCTTTGATTTTTTTGAGTTCGTCCTCATTTAAGACAAGTTTTTTAGAAAAGCACTTTGCGACTGTTTCCTTTGTCAAATCGTCATCGGTAGGTCCCAATCCGCCCGTAAAGATTATGATGTCACTCCTTTTTAGTGCAGTTTCTATTAAATCTTCGAGTCTTTTGGGGTTATCGCCGACAACACTATGATAAAAGCAGTCTATACCGACTTTTGAAAGTCCCCTGGCAATAAATGCCGAATCGGTATTTACCACTTCGCCCATTAACAATTCTGTTCCGACACTGATAATTTCTGCTTTCATTTCTTCTCCTTACGGATTTATCCTTACAAAGTATGTTTCGTCTGCTGCCTTTTGGACTAATCCTTCCATATCCAAGTTTTGTTCGCTTTTTTCGATTTTTTCGACCGTTGGTTTTGTTGTCGGATGTTTCGGAACAAAGATTGTACAACAATCTTCATAAGGAAGAATTGATGTTTCAAATGTTCCTATCTTCCTTGCAATTTCAACAATTTCTTCTTTATCCATGCCGATAAGAGGTCTGAAAACCGGCATATCGCACACGCTGTCGGTTACTGCTAATGCATGAATTGTCTGACTTGCGACCTGTCCCAAACTTTCGCCCGTAATAAGTGCGTTTGAGCCGTGCTTTTTTGCAACCAAAAGTGCCGACATCATCATCATTCTTCGCATAATAAGTGTGAGATGTTCTTCCGGGCAGTTCGCCTTAATAGCAAGTTGTTGCTCTGTAAACGGTATTATGTAAAGATTAAACGGTCCTGTATAAGTCGCAACGATTTTTGCAAGTTCTATTACCTTTTCTTTTGCTCTTTCGCTTGTGTACGGAGCACTGAAAAAATGCACTGCATCAATGGTTACGCCTCTTTTTGCAAGCATATATCCCGCAACGGGGCTGTCTATTCCGCCCGAAAGCAAAAGAGTAGCTCTTCCGTTTGAGCCGGTAGGCATTCCGCCCGTACCCATAACCTTGTCCGCTTCGGAGTAGACATATATACTTTCTTCTCTTACCTCTACTCTTACTATTGCATCGGGGTTTTGAACATTTACTTTTAAACTGGGGTTTTTCTCTAAAAGTGCACCGCCCATAAGTGCCGAAATCTCCGGCGACTTTTTGGGAAATCTTTTGTCGCTTCTTCTTGTTTCCACCTTAAATGTGTTAAGTTTTTTAAGTATGGGCGTAATATAGTCCGCTCCCGAGGTCAAAAGTGCCTCCATACTCTTTTCAATAACCCCTGCTCTTACGATTGAAACAATTCCGAAAACCTTTTTAAGTTTTTCAATCATATCGTCTAAATCATCACAGTTTTTAGGCACAAGATAAGTTATTGCCTGAGAAGTCTTAATGCTTTCTATATTTTCTTTTCCCACGCTTTTTCTGATGTTTTTTAAAAGTAAGTCTTCAAAATGACGGCGGTTTAAACCTTTAAGAATTATTTCGCCGTATTTTATGAGTATAATTTCTTTCACTTATTTTCCTCCCCGAAGCATTTTAACTGTTTTTAAAAGTATTCTTGATGCTTCGTCAATTTCCTCTTTTGTTGTATATCTTGAAAAACTGAACCTTATTGCATTGTCAAAATGCTTTACGCCCATTGCTTTTAAAACATAACTCTGTCTTTCTTTCGATGAAGAGCAGGCACTTCCCGCCGACACATAAACGCCCTCCATGGAAAGTGCATTTAAAAGCGTTTCGGAGCGTATCCCTTCAAATGAAATATTTAATATATACGGGCTTTCACACTCTCCGCCGTTGTGATGTGCTTTGCCTATGGAAAGTGCATTTTCCAAAAGTTGTTTTTTTAGTAAACAAACTTTTTCGTTATCTCTTAAATCAATAAGTTCCACCGCTTTTTTAAGTCCTAAAATTCCGCTCGTATTTAATGTTCCGCTCCTGTATTTTTCTTGATTTCCGCCATACGAGGGACTGTGGAGATTTACACCGTTTCGTACATACAAAACGCCTATTCCTTTTGGTGCGTGAATCTTGTGTCCGCTTATTGACAGCATATCAATTCCCCATTTTTTTGGAGTTAATTTAATATGCCCGAAACTTTGCACCGCATCGGTGTGAAAAACAGCATTTGGTGCTTTTTCCTCTATTATTTCTTTTATTTTATCAACCGGCATTATTGCCCCTGTTTCATTATTTACATGCATACATGAAACAAGTGAAGTATCTTCATTTATTGCATCATAAAACTTTTTAACTGACACTCTGCCGTCTGTTTCGGGTAAAAGTTTTATAACCTCAAACCCCTGTTTTTCAAGGTGTTCAACCGTTCTTAAAACTGCCGGATGCTCAACTGTGGTAGTTACAATCCTTTTTCCTTTTTTTATGTTTGCCGAGCCTAAGATTGCTATATTATCCGATTCAGTTCCGCCACTTGTAAAGTATATTTCATTTTTTGACACTCCCAAAAAATCGGCAACGGTTTCTCTTGCCTCTGCTACTTTTTTTGCCTCTTCGTTACCGAGTTCGTGAGTGCTTGACGGATTTGCGAAAAAACTGTTTAAATGTTTGGATACAACTTCCGCTACCTCTTTTGCAGGTTTTGTCGTGGCGGAATTATCAAGATATATCATAAAATCTTCCTCTTAGTTTTTAAGTGAATGAATAGGTGCCGGAATCCTTCCGCCTCTTTTTATAAATTCTTCGCAAGACTCGTTTCTCACTCTCATTATAGGAGCCGTTCCCAAAAGTCCTCCGAAATCAATCCTGTCGCCTACGGTTTTCCCTATTGCGGGAATAATTCTCACTGCGGTTGTCTTTGAATTAACAACTCCTATTGCCATCTCGTCTGCTATTATTCCCGAAATTGTTGATGCCGAAGTGTCCCCCGGAATTGCAATCATATCAAGACCTACCGAGCATACGCAAGTCATCGCTTCAAGTTTTTCTATTGAAAGATTTTCTCTTTCTGCCGCACGAATCATACCGGCATCTTCACTTACCGGAATGAACGCACCCGAAAGTCCGCCAACATAACTTGATGCCATAACTCCGCCCTTTTTGACCGCATCGTTTAAAAGTGCCAAAGCAGCAGTTGTTCCGTGCATACCGCAAGAGGAAAGTCCCATTTCCTCCAAAATATACGCAACGCTGTCCCCTCGTGCGGGAGTGGGTGCCAATGATAAATCAACAATTCCAAACGGAACATTAAGTCTTTTTGATGCTTCCTGTGCAACGAGTTGCCCTGCACGGGTTATCTTAAATGCCGTCTTTTTGATGGTTTCGGCTACTTTGCCGAATGGCTCACCCTTAACACTTTCAAGAGCCTTTCTTACAACGCCCGGACCCGATACGCCGACATTTATTACACTCTCGCCCTCGCCGGTGCCGTGGAACGCTCCTGCCATAAAAGGATTGTCCTCAACTGCGTTTGCAAATACAACAAGTTTTGCACAACCCATACCGTTGGTTTTCTCTGCACAAATTTTTATGACTTCGCCCATTTTTGCGACCGCATCCATATTAATTCCCGCTTTTGTTGTAGCGACATTTACAGATGAACATACCAAGTCGGTTACAGAAAGTGCTTCGGGAATCGAATCAATGAGTTTTTTATCGGCATTTGTCATTGCCTTTGCGACCAATGCACTGAAACCGCCCAGAAAGTTTACTCCGGTCTCCTTTGCAGACTTATCGAGTGCTTTTATTAATTCAATCGGGTCTGCCACGCCAACGAGATAGGAAGCGGGAGTTACCGAAATTCTTTTATTTATTATGGGAATTCCAAACTCCGTTTCAATATTCTCGCCTGTTTTTACGAGGTCTTTTGCGGTAGTGCAAATTTTATCGTAAACGGCATCACAGGTGGATTTACTATCACTTCTTATGCAATCAAAGAGGGATATTCCCATTGTGATGGTCCGAACATCGAGATGCTCGTCCTTTATCATATTAATTGTTTCTGTTATTTCAAACGGATTAAGCATTTTTCTTCTCCTTAAAATGCATTATATTCTGTGCATTGCGTCAAAGAGATCCTCTCTTTGAAGTGTTATTGAAACCGATAATTCTTCGCCGAGTTTGTTCAGTTTATCCTTTAAGAGTCCCAAATCCGCATTCTTGTCCACATCGACAAGCATTATCATGGTAAAAAGGTCTTGCATAATTGTCTGAGAAATGTCAAGAATGTTGATGTTTTCTTTGTATAAGAGTGTGCTTACTCCCGAGATTATTCCTGTTCTGTCTTTTCCTACAACCGTTACTACTGCTTTCAAGAAAATTCCTCCTTATCGCTTTTCAACAGCTCTGTATATCATAATTGCCGATGCCACCGAGGCGTTTAGCGAGTTAATTCTTCCCCGCATGGGAATATTTACCGTAAAATCGCACTTTTCAAGCAAAAGACGGCTTATCCCGTTATTTTCTCCGCCGATGATAATTGCTATCGGACCCGAAAAGATATCGTCATAGAGCGAATTTTTTCCATTCATATCCGCACCTATTATCCAAATGCCCTCTTTTTTCAGGCGGTCAACGGTTTGTGCCAGATTTGTTACTCGTGCAACAGGCATATTAAAAATCGCACCAGCTGAACTTTTTGCAACCGTTGCATTCAGTCCCACACCGCCGTGCTTTGGAATAATTATGCCGTGAACTCCCGCACACTCGGCGGTTCTTATAATCGAGCCGAGATTTCCCGTGTCCTCAATTTTATCAAGCACAATTACCAAAGGTGGCTCGTTTTTTTCACGAGCCACTTTTAAAATATCGTCAATATCAGCGTATTCTACGGCACTGATTTGGGCAATTATCCCCTGATGCGAGTGGGTTTCGCTCATCTCATCAAGTTTTTTTTGGTCTGTTTCGCTGACTGCAATACCTTTTTTGCGAGCCTCATTAATTATCGGAGTAAGGCTGTTTTTACCCTCAAAACGCCGTACATAAATTTTTTCAATCCCAATTCCTGATTTTATTGCTTCCAAGACGGGATTTCTGCCTTCAATTTTATCCATATCACTCAATCAGGCTCTTGCCACTCATACATTCGGGCTGAGCCGTTCCCATAAGTTTAATAAGTGTGGGTGCAATGTCCGAAAGACCGCCGCCACTTCTTAGTTTACAATCCTTTCCGACTACGATAAAAGGAACTTTGTTTGTTGTGTGAGCCGTAAACACATCTCCGCTTTGCGGGTCTATCATCTGCTCGGAATTGCCGTGGTCTGCCGTTATGCACAACACTCCGCCCATTTTAAGGACAGAATCCACAACCTTTCCAACGCAAGTATCAACCGTTTCAACAGCCTTAACCGCCGCATCAAACACGCCTGTATGTCCTACCATGTCGCAGTTTGCAAAGTTTAAAATAATTACATCATATTTTCCGGATTCAATTCTCTTAACTGCTTCATCGGTTACCTCAAAAGCACTCATTTCGGGCTTTAAATCGTATGTTGCAACCTTCGGAGAAGGTATAAGTGCTCTGTCTTCGCCCTCGCTCGGCTCTTCCTTACCGCCGTTAAAGAAAAATGTTACATGTGCATACTTTTCCGTTTCCGCAATTCTAAGCTGAGTCATACCAAGACTTGACACATACTCGCCAAAGTTCATTTCCCTTTTTTCCGGCTTAAACGCTACCGTTACATTGGGCATTGTTACATCATAAGTTGTCATGCAGACATAGTAAAGCGGAAATCTTCCGTTTCTCCTTTCAAAGCCGGAAAAATCGTCATCAACAAGTGTTCTTGCAATTTCTCTTGCTCTGTCGGGGCGGAAATTAAACGAAATTACACTGTCGTTTGCCTTTATGTTTGAACCTTTTGTAACAACTGTCGGAACGATAAACTCATCGGTTACGCCTTCGTCATAGGACTTTTTAACAGCATCTTGTGCGTTTTCGTTTTGGTTTCCTTCGCCGTAAACAAGTGCCGAGTATGCCTTTTCCACTCTTTCCCAACGGTTATCTCTGTCCATTGCGTAGTATCTGCCGGAAATTGTGCCGATTTTACCTACGCCCAATTTTTCCATCTCGTTTTGCAAATCCTTTACAAAATCAATGCCCGATGTAGGCGAAACATCTCGTCCGTCCATAAAGCAGTGGACGAAAACATCTTTTAAGCCACTTTCTTTTGCAAGTTTTAAAAGTGCGTAAAGATGTGTGTTATGACTATGCACCCCACCATCGGACAAAAGTCCGAAAAGGTGGAGGGTACTGTTGTTTTTCTTACAGTTATTAACTGCGTTTAAAAACTCCTCGTTTTTAAAGAAATCGCCGTCATTAATTGATTTTGTAATGCGGGTAAGTTCTTGGTAAATAATCTTTCCCGCACCGATATTTGTATGCCCTACTTCACTGTTTCCCATCTGTCCGTCAGGAAGTCCGACATCAAGTCCCGATGCTCCGATTAAAGTATTGGGGCATTCTTTTAAATACTTATCAATATTAGGGGTTTTTGCAATTTTTACGGCATTGCCTTGCGTTTTTTCGGAATAACCGAAGCCGTCCATTATGATTAAAGTTACAGGTCTTTTCATTTCGTTACCTCATGCGTTTGCGATAATTGTGAAATCGTCCGCTTTAAGGCTTGCACCGCCGACTAAACCGCCGTCAATATCGCTCATTGAGAAGAGTTCTTTTGCACAATCCTTGTTTACGCTTCCGCCGTAAAGGATTCTTATTGCTTTTGCGGTTTCTTCCCCGTACATCTTCTTTATTTTTTCACGGATAAATTTACATACTTCGTTTGCTTGCTCGCTTGTTGCAGTCTTTCCCGTTCCTATTGCCCAAATCGGCTCGTATGCAATAATTGTACGCTCCGCTTGGAATGGAGTAAGGTCTTTAAATGCTCCTTCAAGTTGAGAATTTATAAAGTCAAATGTTTCTCCGTTTTCACGCTGTGAAAGTGATTCTCCGACACAAAGAATCGGGATAATGCCGTTATTGAATGCCTGCTTTAACTTCTTGTTTACCGTTTCGTCCGTTTCGCTGAAATACTCTCTGCGTTCGCTGTGTCCGATAATTACATACTTGATTTTAAGTTCTGTGAGCATCTTTGCACTGATTTCGCCGGTAAATGCTCCCTTGTCTTCAAAATGCATATTCTGTGCGCCGATTTTGATATTTGTGCCCTTTGCAGCTTTTACAGCATCGGGAAGGCAAACAAATGTCGGGCAAATGATAATCTCATTTTTTGCATCGCCGGTTTTTTCTTTAAGTTCTTCGATAAGTGCAACAGCCTCCTTCGGAGTTTTGTTCATTTTCCAGTTTCCCGCTGCAAGTGTTACTCTTTCTTTGTTGTTAAGGCAATCAATACCCGGAAGTACCAACCCCTCCAAGAATTCAAGACTTGCTCCGCCGCCTGTGGAAATGTGTGTCATCTTGTCTGCATATCCGAGTTTTTCAACTGCCGCCGCACTGTCGCCGCCGCCTATGATTGTTGTTGCAGAGGTGTCTGCAAGAGCCTGTGCCATTGCGATTGTGCCTTCTGCCAAAATCGGATTTTCAAATACGCCCATAGGTCCGTTCCAGACAACCGTCTTTGCGTTCTTTACTGCGTCCGAGAAGAGTTCTCTTGTCTTTTCGCCAATGTCAAGTCCTTCCATATCGGTCGGAATGGAGGTTGCTTCCACTGTCTTAACACTGATTTCGGCAGTAATCGGGCTTGGGAATTCGCTTGCAACAACCGTATCTACGGGAAGAAGAAGTTTTACGCCCTTTTCTTCCGCCTTTTTCATCATCTCCGAGCAGTAGTCAATCTTTGTATCGTCAACCAATGACTTGCCTACTTCGTAACCTTTTGCCTTTAAGAATGTATATGCCATTCCGCCGCCGATAATAAGTGTGTCAACCTTTTCAATGAGGTTTGAAATAACTCCGAGTTTATCCGCTACTTTTGCACCTCCCAAAATTGCAACAAAAGGTCTTTCGGGATTTGAAAGTGCCTTGCCCATAATTTCGATTTCTTTTTGAATAAGGTAACCGCAACCTGCCGGGAGATAATCGGCAACACCGGCTGTTGATGCGTGTGCTCTGTGAGCCGTACCGAATGCATCATTTACATAAAGGTCTGCAAGTGAAGCAAGTTCCTGAGCAAATTCGGGTTTATTCTTTTCTTCTTCTTTGTGGTATCTTACATTTTCAATAAGCATAACTTCGCCGTCTTTTAAAGAAGAGGCAATCTTCTTTGCACTGTCGCCGATAACATCTTGTGCCATCTTTACTTCCTGATTTAAAAGTTCTCCGAGTCTTTTTGCAACAGGCTTTAAACTGAATTCGGGTTTGAATTCGCCCTTGGGACGACCGAGATGAGAGCAAAGGATAACCTTTGCACCGTTATTTATAAGGTACTTAATTGTCGGAAGTGCACCCAAAAGACGATTTTCGTTTGTTATATTTTTGTTCTCGTCAAGCGGTACATTAAAGTCGCAACGGACAAGCACCTTTTTTCCTTTAACATTAAGGTCTTCAACTGTTTTTTTGTTCATCATAAAACATTCTCCTCTGTTTTTATATTATATTTTTTTCTCAACAAATTATTATAACATACTTTTTTTGGGTTTTCAAGAATTTTTAGGATTAAATACCAACCCTAAAAGATGTGGTCCCGCATGAGATGCGATTAACGGTCCGATTTCCATTTTTTCTATTAAAATGTCCGGATTTTCTTCTTTTATGAGAGTTTCCAGTTCCGCTACTTCATCATCTACGAGCGAATGTGCAATCAAGACCTTCTTTATGTCTTTTAAAACCAAACCTTCATCACACGCAATCTTTAAAAACTTCGCTATTCTTTTTTTACTGCCCTTTATCATTGAATGCTGACAGACCAAACCGCCCTTTATGTTAAGCACCGGCTTTATTTCAAGCATATTAAGTGCCATAAGAGTTGCCGTATTTATTCTGCCGTTCTTTTTTAAATGTTCAAGTTCTTTTACCATAAATACAACTTTGTAATCATCAAGCGAGGTTTGTATTGCTTCAATTACCTCTTCCTTTGTGCCGCCGTCATTTGCCTTTTTTGCTCCCTCAATTACGGCTAACGCATACATAACGCACAATGTGTGAGAATCAATTACCGTAATATCGCATTTGGTATCTTCCATAACCGTTTGTGCCGCAATGTTTGCATTTTGACAAGTTCCGCTCGATTCCGAAGCCAACGCTACCGCAATTATCGTGTCGTATCCGTCTTTTACGGCATCACGATATGCTTTTTCAAACTGGTCCGGACGAGCCTGGCTGGTTTTGGGTATTGTGTCCGTTTCCGCTATTTTTTTAGCGTAATCAATATTTGAAACGGAATCTGACAAAAAATAGTTTTCACCATCGTAACTGCACCAAAGAGGAACTATTGTAACGCCTAATTTTTCGGCTGTTTCCTTTGGTAAATCGCTTCCCGAATCGGTAATAATTTTTATTTTCATAAAAACCCTCCTAAATCTTCTAAATTATAATATGTGCAGGTGTTTTTTGCAAGGTTTTTTAACTAAATTTACCTTAATATATCATATATTGTTGACTTTTTTTTATAAAACTCTTGCTATTTTAAATATTTATGCTAAAATGTAAGGTAGTTTGAATAGGAGGTGCTGTTATGGCTTATTGTATCAGTGATGAATGTATCAGCTGCGGTGCATGTGCATCTGAATGTCCCGTTAGTTGTATTGCAGAGGGAGACGGCAAGTATGTTATCAATCAGGATGAATGTATCGGTTGCGGAAACTGTGCCAACATTTGCCCTGTAAGTGCTCCCCAAGAGGCGTAGTATAACAGACAGAAGAAACTGCGTCGCATAAAGCGACGCGGTTTTTTTGGTAAATTGATATGATTTATGAAAATGAATCGCTCGAAGAATTGGGCGTTAACGGATACAAAATAATTCAGGAAAAAAACGGCTTTCGTTTCGGCAGCGATGCTGTTTTATTGGCATCTTTTACAGAAGTTAAAAAAAATTCCGTTGTTCTTGATTTATGTACGGGAAGCGGTATTATCCCGACTCTTATGGCATCAAAAGAAGTTTCTGCCCGCTTTTTCGGGCTTGAAATTTTAAGCGATGTTTCAAAAAGAGCAACTCGGAGTGTTGAGTTAAACTCTCTTTCGGACCGGATTACAATCGTTACGGGCGATTTAAAAGAATCACTTTCGTATTTTAAAAAGGCTTCATTTGATTTAGTTACTTGTAATCCGCCTTACAGAAGAGCAAACTGCGGTGTTTTATGTCCGAATGATTCTAAGGCAATCGCAAAACACGAAATTCTTTGTACACTTGACGATGTAGTAAAAAACGCATCACTTCTTTTGAAGTCAAAAGGTCATTTTACAATGGTTCACCGTGCGGACAGGCTAAGTGATATTATAACTACTCTTTTAAAGTACAACTTGGAACCAAAAAGGATTTTGTTTGTTGCTTCCCATATCAAAAAAAGTCCTGATTTGGTTTTAACGGATTCGGTAAAAGACGGAAGTTTTGATGTTTTGGTTTTGCCCACATTTTATCTTTATGACGAAAAAGGAAACTACAATCCCCCTATGGAGGCAAATTTTAAATGTTAGGAAAACTTTATTTGTGTGCCACACCGATAGGAAATCTTTCGGATATTACGCTTCGTGCGATTGAGGTTTTAAAATCCGTTGATTTAATCGCCGCCGAAGACACCCGTCACACGCTCGGGCTTTTAAACCATCTCGGAATTGAAAAACCGCTTACAAGTTATTACGAACATAACCGAAAAGAAAAAGGGAACTTACTTATTGAAAAACTCAAAAGCGGTGAAAATATTGCACTCGTAAGTGATGCCGGAACTCCCGCAATAAGCGATCCGGGTTTTGACCTTGTCAATCTTTGCAGTGAAAACGGCATTGATGTAGTTCCCGTCCCCGGTGCTTGTGCGGTAATAAATGCACTTATTGTTTCGGGAATTGATTGTTCAAGATTTGCTTTTGAAGGATTTTTAACCGTAAACAAGTCCGGAAGGCGTGAGCATCTTAAAAAAATTCAAAACGAAGAGCGAACCATGGTCTTTTACGAGGCTCCGCACAAACTTTTAACCACGCTTAAAGATTTGCTTTCATTTTTCGGCGACAGGAAGATTTCTTTGTGCCGTGAACTCACAAAAATCCATGAAGAAGTACTCAGAACTACTTTAAAAGAGGCAATCGCTCTTTACGAAAATCAACCGCCGAAAGGCGAATTTGTTCTTGTTGTTGAAGGAAAAAGCCCCGACCTTTTAAAAGAAGAGGACCGGGATAAGTGGAAGGCTCTTTCCGAAGAGGAACACATTTTATATTATGTAAACCAGGGCCTGAGCGAAAAAGAAGCCTTAAAGGCTGCCGCAAAAGACCGTGGAATATCAAAAAGGCAACTGTACGACAAAGTAAAAATCGGGAGGGATTAAATTTGGAAGAAAAGGGCTACACTCCAAAACCGAGAGTCAGAAAGATTACTCTTTCGAGTGCTCTTGTCTTTGCCGCAATTACTCTCATCATTGGTTTTGTTTTGGGAAAGTTTGTTATCCCAAACATTGAACTAAACAGTGCAAAGAAAAATGTTACCGAATTAACTCAAAAGGCGGAAGGTCTTGAAAACGACTTGCAGGTTGCAAACACGAAAATAAGTTCGCTAAGTGAAAAGGCGAACTCTCTTCAATCCGAGAAAGATGAACTTTCAAAAGAAGTTGACCGCTTAAACGGTGTTGTCAGCGAAAAAGACACCCAGATTGAAAATGCAATCCGTGATTTTGCCGTTTCGACAGACGAAGACGAAAAATCCGAGTCATCGCCGAGTCTGTGGTTTAAATGGCTTATGATAGCGTTTATCTCCACAATTTTAATCGTTAGTGCAAGCATGGTTATTTCAAGTTTTCTGGCGAACAACAAAAAGACTTCTTCTGTTTTTTCAGAGAGTGAAAGCGAAGAAGACAGTGCGTGGAAAAAGGTTGTTTCCGGAGCAGGTTCAAGGATTAAAGAACAAGAATCTCTTGACAAATCAACGATTACCGAGGCTATCGCACTTTTAGAAGATGGTACTCTCGAAGATAAAGTCATTGAACTCGGCGGATTCTTTATGGGAATTACAAATCTTGTGGCAATTTTAGAAGGACGCGACAAAGAACCCGTATTTAAAATGGATGAAAGCGGAGATTATGTTGCATTTTACACAAACGGCAAAGAAGCAATTTCGGTTATTCCGAGAACTCTTGAAATTGATTCTGCCCAGATTGAGCACCGCCATCTTACGGATATGTTTAAAATAAGAAATTCAGTCGGTACCGAGCCGTGTGATGATTTTGAAATATCACTTGTTCTCCGTCCTGCGGAGTTTACGGTCAATGACGATGAAACATTTACTCTTGCCTCACGAGGCGTGCTTTTGGCATCAAATAAAACTGAGAATAAAATAACTTTTTAACGGAGGAACATAAAAATGGTTTTTGAAAAGGTTAAAGAAATTGTAATTGATTCTATGGGTTCCCGACTTAAAGTTTGCGAAGATGACATTAACAGTGCCACAAACTTTAAAAGAGATCTTCATACTGACTCTGTTGACATTGCAAACATTATAACAAGCATTGAAGACGAGTTTGATATTGTTATTGATGATGAAACATTAGACAATATGAACACTATCGGAGATGCAGTTTCATACATTGAAGCTTCTGTATGATGAAAGAACTTGAAAGCCTGTTGGGCTACACTTTTAAGGACAAATCACTTCTTCTCACAGCCCTTACCCACACATCATTTGCCAACGAGTCCAAAGACAACATTGAAAGTTACGAACGCCTGGAATTTTTGGGTGATGCGGTGGTTGAAGCCCTTGTAAGCCGTGAGTTGTTTCTCGCTTTCCCTAATCTTCCCGAGGGCGACCTTACCCGTATGAGAGCATCGCTTGTTTGTGAACAGACTCTTGCAAAAATGGCACTTGACTCAAAACTTTGTGATTTTATAAGGGTGGGAAAAGGCGAAGAAAAAAGCGGCGGAAGATTTCGTCCGTCCATACTTTCCGATGTGTTTGAGGCGGTTTGTGCGGCAATATATTTGGATTCTGATTTTGACGGCGTCAAACCTTGGATTTTAAAGAATTTTTCTCCTCTTATTCCAACGGCACAAGACCTTATTGTAGACCACAAAACCCGTCTTCAAGAATTTGCGCAAAGCAAGGGTAAATTTGTTACATATCGTGAAATCGGTGAAACAGGTCCGGATCACGCAAAAATATTTTCCGTTGAAGTTTTAATAGAAAACGAGGTATTTGCCTCAGGTTCGGGGAAAAGTAAGAAAGAAGCGGAGCAAAATGCCGCTAAATCGGCACTTTTAAAATTATGAAAAATATACCTATCTTTATTCCGCACCTCGGGTGCAAAAACGACTGTGCTTTTTGTAATCAGCACTCCATAACAGGTCTTATTGATGAGATGACCGTTGACAGAGCAAAAATTATAATTGAGGAGCATTTAAAGACTATAAAAGGCGACAAATGTGTCGCTTTTTTTGGCGGAAGTTTTACAGGTCTTGAAAGAAATCTTCAAAACTCTTTTTTGGCTATGGCAAAAAGTTACCTCGACTCGGGGGATATTTCTAGGATCCGTCTTTCCACAAGACCTGACTACATATCGGAAGAAATCGTTGACAATCTTCTTTTTTACGGTGTTACAAATGTTGAACTCGGGGCTCAATCTCTTTTTGACGATGTTCTTTTGGCTTCAAAAAGAGGGCATACGAAAGAGTCTGTTATTAATGCATCAAAAATTATAAAAAAAACGCCCATAACACTCGGTCTTCAAATGATGACCGGGCTTCCGCTCGATAACCCCATAAAAGATATGGAAACGGCAAAGCAAATTGTTTCTCTCGGTGCTTTGGAAACAAGAATTTATCCTACTCTTGTCTTAAAAGGAACTTATCTTGAAAAAATGTACCGAGAAAACTCGTATTCGCCCCAAACTCTTGAAGAAGCGGTTTCAATCTCGGCAAAGTTGTATAAATATTTCACGGATAACAATGTTACCGTTTTAAGAGTGGGGCTTATGAACAGCACTTCTCTTGAAAGTGAACTTGTAAAAGGTCCGTACAGTCCCAATTTCGGGGAACTTTGCTTAGCCAGAGTTTTAAGAAACGAACTTGAAGAAAGATTTTTAAACGGTGAAAAAAATCTTACGGTTAAAATACTCAAAAGAAATATATCAAGGCTTTATATAAATAAACACGAAACCATAAAATATCTTGAAAATTTAGGTGCAAGCGTACAGGTTTTTATAGAGGAGTAATTATGCTTATTGATTTTCACACACACGCATTTCCGGAAAAAATAGCGTCTAAGACGATAAAAGTACTTGAAAAAGGAATTGTCGAAGTGCAAAAAAGTCCCGTGCTTACGGCAAAAACCGATGGAAGTGTATCCGGACTTTTAAAAAGTATGGACGAAAATTTCGTGGATATAAGCGTTGTGCTTCCCATTGCCACAAACTTTCGTCAACATACAAGCATAAACGCTTTTGCAAAAGAAATTACAAACGACAGAATTATTTCGTTCGGCTCGTTGCACCCCCGTCAAAGCGATGCGTTTGAAATTTTGGAAAATCTTTTTGAGCAAGGTTTTTTGGGGATAAAACTTCACCCCGAATTTCAAGAGTTTTTTGTTGATGAAGACATATGCGTAGATTTGGTAAAAAAAGCAAAAGAACTCGGGCTTTTGGTTGTTTTTCACAGCGGAAAAGACCTTGGAATTTTTCCTCCCGTACACGCAGAACCGAAAAGATTGGCAAATTTGATAGATAAAACGGGCGGAGATAATTTGGTTTTGGCACACATGGGCGGTTTTTTGATGTGGGACGATGTGAAAAAATACCTTGCTTCTTCAAATGCGTATTTTGACACTTCAATGCTTTCTGCTTATATGGACAAGGAACTTTTTGTTGAAATTTTAAATGCTCACTCTTCCGATAAAATTCTTTTTGGCAGTGATTCTCCTTGGGAAAACCCAAAAGACAGCCTTGAATTTTTAAAATCCTGTAATTTGGATAAAGAAACTTTTGAAAAAATTACATATAAAAACGCAGAAAAACTTCTAAAATTAAAATAATTGCATATAATAAATAAAAAGGTCTTTACAACACAGAATTGCTGTGTTATAATACAGAACAGACATCGCGGAGTGGAGCAGTCCGGTAGCTCGTCGGGCTCATAACCCGAAGGTCGTTGGTTCAAATCCAGCCTCCGCAACCATTAAAAAACCTTGTATTTAAGCCGTTTTTGGCAGATACAAGGTTTTTTCTTTTTGCTTAAAATAAGCGAATAATTCAACTATAATTCAACTCAATATTAAAAACTATGCTTTTTTAAGGAAAATATCAGATAAAATATCTGCGTTCTTTTGGTCTGCTTCATCTATGATGTGAGCATATATATTTGCGGTTGTGCTGACCTGTGCGTGACCTAATCTTTTTGAGATTGAAACGCTGTCAACTCCATTGAAATATAAAAGGCTTGCCATAGTATGACGGAATGCGTGAGCGTTGATGTGAGGCAGATTATATTTCTTTGAAAACTTTTTTAAATAATCTGTCACGCTGTCAGGGTGCATAGCCGTTCCGTCAATCTGTGAGAATACAAAACCACTAAAATTATAGGGGATACCATTTTTGAAAAATTCCTGTGCTTGATATTGTTTGTATGCTTTTAATTCGTTCATTGTTTCAAGTGGTAAAGTTACAAACCTTTTTGACTTTTCTGTTTTAGGTGTATCTTCATATATGCCTCTGTCTGATGAATATAAAATGCTGTTGCAGATATATATGCGGTTTTTGTCAAAATCGACTTTGTCCCATTTAAGACCGAGAATTTCTCCACGCCTTGCACCTGTAATCAAAAGTAGATGTACAAGCATTTTCCATTTTGGTTGCTCATTTTCGAGGGCGTTTCTGATAGCCTCTATTTGCTCCGGTTGAAAATAGTTTACATCTTTCTTTTCCATTCGAGGCAATTCCGCTTGCCTTGATACATTGAATACAACAAGTCTTTCTTTGAATGCTTGCTCTAATACTGTTGAAATCAGACGGTGATGTTCGATTATAGTTTTAGTCGATAATTTACCGCCTGTTTTTTTATTTAAGCCGTCAGCAGACAAAGATGTATATAAATCGTTCAAATGGTCTACACGCAAATCACAGAGTTTTATATGACCGATAACAGGATATATTCTTGTAGTCAATTCTTTATATCTGACAATGGTCGAATGTTTCACGCCTCTTTGCTCTTTTAAGCCGATAACATAATCACAATAGCCGTCAAATCTTTGGCGGTTATCTGTTTTTATTCCGTCCCTGCATTCCTTTTCGAAGACACTTGCAAACGCCTCTGCTTTTTTGCGTGCTGTTTCTTCTTTCCAAGTGGGCAAAACATCAAAAGTGGTTGTATATGGTTTGAGTTGCTTTCCGTCCGCTCCACGCCCACGATGAACACGAATAGAATATGAAATCAATTTGCCGTCTTTGTTCCTTCTTTCTTGAATATTAGCCATTATTTTCACCGTCCTTTTTCATTTTCTTTTCTTCTCTTTTCTTTTTCGCATAATACTTTTGCGGTGAACATTCCCCACAAAACTCTTGACTTCTATGTGTACAACTAAATAATGCACCGCAACATTTACAAGTTTTAACGCCTGTTGTGCTATCTGCATTATAAAGTAGTAATAATTGATACTTTGCCAATTCAAACATATCTAAAAAAGTAGGAATAAGTAAATATTTTTTTCCGTCAAAATCAATATCCATTATGAATTTTATTTCCTTAAAATAATTCAATAAAAATGTTTCGACATCTTCTTTTGTCATTGATTTTCGTATAGTTTGAATTTGTCTTTTGTGAATGATATTTCGGTCATCATCTAAACCGATATATACCTCCTCTTTATATGCAATCATAAGCATAAAAGCATTATATAATTTTGATAATTCAATACAAAAAGCCTCACAATCAAAGGAAAAAAAGCCTTGCTCTCTATATGGGCAATCTACTATCGTTTGAATAATATTTGAGCCTGCAACACATTTTTGAAACGGCAAACCATATTTTTTACACCATTTTAAAATAGTTTTTTCTTGTCGCTCTCTTGATACAGATAAATTATTTAATATTTTAAAATTAAGCGATAAAAGACTATCTAAAACCATTCTATCATCTGTATATAAAGGTGATTTAGTTTTGTTTGCAAAAGCCTTTTTTTCACCATCATAACCAATTATGTGATTTTTTAAAGGTTGTTTTTTATCTTTTATAATTTCATAATGTTCAAAATGTGGATTGACTAATTTTACCTTTTCAGCAATTCTTAATATTTCCCCATTTTCTTTTATTAAGTTGTATTTCAAATAAAATCGCCTCTTTTCAAATAGTTTATGTAAAAGTATATTCTAAATACATTTATCTATAAACTATTATACAGTATAATGTATATAGTGTCAAGTACTTAAACACAAAATAATGAAAAATAGCTATTTTATGAAAGGAAAATGATTTATGCAATTATTAAAAGTGTTGGAAGAAAGGAAAATGTCAAAATTGCAACTTGCAATGAACACAGGTATTGCACCACATTATTTGTATAACGCAATAAATGGCAAAATGCCTTTTTATCCAAAGTACAAAAGAGCAATAGCGGACTATTTACAGATTGACGAACAAGAACTTTTTGAAAGCGAGGCAAAGAAAAATGACTAATACCATTCCGCAGTTTATGACTATAAGAGAGGTGGCAAAAACAAACATCTTATCTGAACACGCATTAAGACTTATGCAGAAACAGGGCAAAATCCCGCATATAATGTGCGGTACAAAATGCCTGATAAACTATCCTCTTTTAGTTGAAATGCTAACAGAAAAGAGCAGGCAGGCGGTGAAACTTATTGACGGACAATGAGAAACTGAATTTTTGTATTGAAAAAATCTCGTTAGGAGAGGTACAACGGCTGATGCGAGATGGATATTCTCTTGATGAAATTTACAATTCGTTTCAAGAAATATCTCAAAAGG
>JAZLFH010000067.1:0-15859 GCA_045615705.1 Clostridia bacterium | reverse complement strand
CTCTTTTTGATTCAATAGAATTATTTGAAGCAATATCTATAATTGACTTGACTTTTTCGGATGAAATAGACTTTACATATAACAATAAGATGCTTGTTGAAATGGGCTCAATTGATAATGCAAATGCCAAAATTAATGTGTTTAAGGATATGATTGAAAACCAAGTGGGTTATGAAGCATCAGGCTATTTAAATATTAAAAACCCCGAAAAAGTCATATATCGTGAGAGTATAGACTAAAAATTTTCAAATATTGAAAAATTTTTCTTGAACATAGAAAAAAAATATAGTATTATATTAATAAGTATATGTATTTTTTTGAAAAGACCTTATACAATAAAGGAGGAAAATCCAATGAGAATGGAATATGCAGAAGATCTTGGCACTGCACAAAAATTGAAAGTTATCGGTGTCGGCGGTGGCGGAAATAACGCCGTAAATCGTATGATTGAAGCAGGTATTAAAGGTGTAGAGTTTGTGTCCATAAATACGGACAAGCAGGCTCTTGCTCGTTCCGGAGCGACACAGAAAATTCAGATAGGCGACAAACTTACAAAAGGACAAGGTGCGGGTGGCAGAGCAGAAGTCGGAAAGAAAGCAGCCGAAGAGAGTCGTAATGAAATTGAACAGGCGGTTAAAGATGCTGACATGGTGTTTGTTACAGCAGGTATGGGAGGCGGAACAGGAACCGGTGCCGCTCCTATTGTTGCATCAATCGCAAAAGAACTTGGAATACTTACAGTCGGCGTTGTTACAAAGCCTTTCGCATTTGAAGGAAAACGAAGAATGGATCAGGCTCTTGCCGGAATTGAGCAACTTAGCCAAAGCGTTGACACAATAGTTGTTATTCCAAATGACCGCTTACTTGACATAGTTAATAATAACACGACACTTAAAGATGCTTTCAGAACAGCGGATGAAGTTCTTCGTCAGGCAGTTCAGGGTATTTCAGATCTTATTATGGGTACAGGTGTTATTAATGTTGACTTTGCTGATGTTACAACAGTTATGAAAGATGCAGGTTGTGCTCATATGGGTATCGGCAGAGCAAAGGGCGAGAACAGAGCGGAAACGGCTGCAAAACTTGCTATTGAAAGTGCTCTTTTAGAAACAACGATTGACGGTGCAAGCGGAGTACTCCTCAATATCACGGGTGGTGCAGATCTTAACCTTTTTGAAACAAATGCTGCTGCTGCCCTTGTTCAGGATTGTGTAGATCCCGATGCAACATTTATTTTTGGTACGGTAATTGATGAATCTTTGGAAGATGAAGTTGTTGTAACAGTTATTGCAACAGGACTTAACCAAAAGAAAAATGCATCAATTCCCGGAATATTTGCTCCCGCGGATGCAAATACAGAGGATGATGGACTTGATCTTCCGTTATTCTTAAAGAAAAATTCCTGATAAAATTAATAAAAAACGCACACAGTAGTTTTCTGTGTGCGTTTTTTTACAGAAATATGATTTATGGAAAATAAAAGGGAAATCACAGTACAATGTGGTTTCCCTTTATAATTTTAAATGAATTAATAATTGTAATAATAGTAATAGTAGTAATAGCCACCTTTTTTCTTCTTTTTAAGGTTATTCATAACGACACCTACAACATTTGCACCGACACTTTTTAAGTTGCCGAGTGTGGCTGAAACCTCGTTATATTCAACATTTCCGGCAGATACAACCAAGAGTGTTGAATCAACATAAGTTGAAATAATGGCGGCGTCAGTAATGGCAATTGACGGAGGAGAGTCAATGATAACCATATCAAATTCTTCGCAAAGTTCTTTTATCGTATCATGAGTCTTTTGAGAGTCAAGAAGTTCGGAAGGATTAGGCGGACGAAAACCACACGGAACTATATAAAGATTTTCAATATCACTCTTAACTATTACATCTTTAAGAGGAACTTGACCTGTTAAAACAGAACTGATTCCGTTCTCCGCGGTTATTCCGAAAAGTTTGTGAATAGTGGGTTTTCTCATATCTAAATCCACTATTACGGTTTTTTTCCCGGAATCGGCATACACTGTACCCAAATTTGAAACAGTTGTAGTTTTACCTTCGCCCATAACAGAACTTGTAACAAGGAGAGTTTGAATTTTTTTACCTACACCAGAGAAGTCAAGATTCGTCCTTAAAACCCTGTACGCTTCCATTGCGGGAGATTTGGGTGCTAATTGATAATATTCCCTGGGGGAAGAACGCTTTTTCTTTTTTTTGTGCTTGCTTAAAAACATCACTGTCCCTCCTTATCTGAATGCTTTTTTATGATTTTTTTCTTTTGTCTGAATACCCTGGAATTGTCCCTCTCTGCGAAATCCGGGATGGCAGACAAAATCGGGATATGCGGGTATCGTTTCTGAAAATTGCCGGGATCAGTAATCTTATTATTTAAGATAAAAAGCAGTAAGATTATAGAAAGTCCGATAATAAGTCCGATTAAGAAACCAATAATAATTCTGAAAGGACGATTTGGTGAAATCTGTGATTGAGGTAAGTGTGCTTGGTCTATTATCTGCATACCTTCAAGCGGAAGAAATTCCAAAATATTACTTAAAAGAGTTTCAGAAAGAATATCTGCACCGTATTTTACAAATTCAGGACTGGAACCCGTAAGAGAAATCTTGATAATTCTTGTGTCAGAACTTTTTGAAATACTGATTTTTGAACGAGAAATCCTCTCATTCCCCTCATATGGCGAATTTTTAAGATTCTCATTTGCTTTATTTATTATATAATCAGTCTTTAAAAGTTCGGAAACATCGTTTATCAGGGAGTTATAAGTGTTTATTTCATTAACCGTTGTAACAGCAGATTGATTTGAGTTATTATCCTTTGACTTAGAATTATCTACCCCTTTAAATGCCCAAATGGTGTTGCTTGCCTGAAAGACATCTTTTTCAAAAAAGTATGCTTGGACACCGGCGATAGCAGATGATAAGATGATACAAATGAAAACGATCCACCATTTTTCACATATTTCTGCAAAAAAACGGACAAAATCAAAATCATTTATTTTACCATTTGTTTCGTACTTGTCAGAATTTTCGTACATAAATAAGCCTCCTTAGTAAAAGCGTACATATTATACAATATTGTAGGTAGTTTGTCAATTACAGACCGAGAAATTTAAGGATAGGGTTCTGATTGAAAATATAGGAAGAAACACTTGAACTTTGCAAAAACATAATAAGAGACGGAAACTTTCCGAATGCACCTAAAACTGAGATTGCCGCATAAAAGATGCATATAATCAAGGCACCTGTAAAAATACCGAAAACGCCACCCAACAGAGTATTGCATTGCTTTAATACCGGAAATTTAGTCGCTGCGTTTAAAATTTTCATAGCAATAAAGAGTATAAGTTTCGTAATGATTATCAAAAGCACAAAAGAGAAAATCTTCATCAAAATTAAACTGAGGGCTTCGCCACCCTTTTCGATTGCCGTTTTATATGCCGGAATCAAAAACTTAGGCATTTTTGATAGGTTATCAGGTGAATTTTTTGAAAGAAATTCAATACACTTTTGGTCAAAAAATGCCTTAACGGGAGTTTTTGAAAGAAATGTAATAAGGGGCGAATACAGTAAAAATGCAGTAATCAGAGAAGCAAAATACGAAGAAAACCCCAAAAAAGTTTTCGTAAACCCTCTTTTCATACCGATAGTACAAAACACAACAATAACTAATAAGAGTAAAATATTAATGCTTATTGGAATACACCTCCGTTTTTACTACTTTAAGAGTTTGACCGCAAAGGACAAGTGCGGATTGAGAATCCGAGAAAGGTGCAATTGCTTTTATATCGCTTTTGCATCCCGAGAGCCTTTTTATCTTGCCTTTTTGGTTTATGAATGCGACCTTATCGGAGTACGAGGCTACAATTAAATCGTCAGTAGCACAAAGACTCTTTACCGTTCCGTCCAAAACAATATTTCCTATTTTCTCTCCCAGGCGATTTAACATTACAATTTCGCTCTTGCCAAGACCTTCACCGGTGTGAGAAAGAGCAACGGAAATCATATCGGGATCATCAATATATGCACCCAAGAGTGCGTTATGGTTGAAAGAGTAACTCCATTTTTTCTGCATTTTAGAGCCTATGAAGTCTATACCCGAAGGAGAAAGAGCAATTAAGGAGCCGTCTCTTGTATATTTTATCTTTAAATATATGGCTTCACTTTCAAAAACTCCCAGAGGCTTTGTTTCTTTTACAGAAACAAAAACTATCTTACCTGTTGCAATGCCCTGATTCTGTGAAAATACGGAAAATGCGATATGTGTATCATCGGGAGAAATTGTCATATCGAGCAAGGAACCATCACCCAAGAGGTATTTGTACAAAAGATTTCCGCCATAATCATAGACAAAAACTTGTGCGTTATATCCGCTTACTTCCGTAGCAACGGCAAATGTTCCGTTTCGGTTTATGCAAGCAGTTATTATTTTATTTTCCGATGACATTTCATAGAGTCTTTTTAATCCGTCATAAACGGAAAAGTCAGTTCCGCCGATATCAAATGCTATAAGGTGCCCGTTTTCTCTGTTTAATGTCGGATTGGAGTAAACTGTTTGATAAAACTTTTCCGTTTGCCCTGAATCATTTATAAAATACAAACCGTCAGAGTTAATCATAACTACATTTTTTTCATACGAAGATATAACCGATGCAGAAGAAATTTCTGCTCCGTTTAAATCTTGTACAATGTTAAAAATACCCTTCATCCCAAAGTGATGCACAAAAATACCTATAATTAGGACAATTACGGATATTGAAAGTACGGAACTTACGATAATTTTAATTAATCTTTCTTTACTCACTGTATTTTACCTCCGTAATACAAAGTCCTTTTCCCGGAACGGTTTTTCCCGCTTGGGTTCTGTCAAGTCCTTTAAGTACATCAAAGACTTCGTCAACACCGATTTTACCGTTCCCGACATAAACCAAAGTACCGACCAAAATTCTGACCATATTATACAAAAAACCATCGGCAGTCGCTCTTATAGTTATTATGTCGCCGTTTTTTTCTACATCCAAACACTTTAAATTTCGCACGGTTGATTTAACCTTAGAACCTGATGCCATAAATGATTTAAAATCGTGTTTCCCCTTAATTATATTTGCGGCTTCTTTCATTTTTTCTATGTCAAGTTTGTTTGGATAATGCCAAGCATAGCGTGATAACAAGGGATTGTTATGAGGAGCATTAATTATTTTGTACTCGTATGTTTTTTCTATTGTATCAAAACGAGCGTTAAAACTATCTAAAACCTCTTCGCATTTAATTACCCTAATATCTTCGGGGAGAGAAACATTTAAAACAAAAGGAATTTTATTTACGGGAATTGATGTTTCCGCAAAGAAATTGCATACATACATTTTCGCATGAACACCCGAATCAGTCCTTGAACAACCCGTAATTGCAATTTTTCCCGAAAAAATTTTTGAAACGGTGTTTTCCAAAACTTCTTGCACCGTGATTGCATTTTGTTGGCGTTGCCAACCGTGATATGCTGTTCCGTCATATTGGAGGGTAAGTTTTAAATTCATAGTACGCACCTGTTTAAAACAATAATTCCGAATGTAACAAATACAGAAAATAAAAGTGCATATAAATCAGTTACGGAATAAGAAAGGACATTAAGTGCAGTCCTGTCTTCACCGCCGTGATAGCAACGACTTTCCATAGCAAGTGCAAGTTCATCTGCACGGCGAAAAGCACTTACAAAAAGCGGTACTAAAATAGGAAGCAACGCCTTTATCCTTTGCGAGATTTTTCCCGTTTCAAAATCTGCACCTCTTGCGGATTGTGCCTTGATAATCTTATCTGTTTCTTCTAAAAGTGTTGGTATAAATCTAAGGGCAATGCTCATCATCATTGCGATTTCGTGAGATGGCACACCAATTTTTTTAAATGGCGAAAGAAGTCTTTCAATTCCGTTTGTAAGAACAATAGGAGATGTTGTAAAAGTAAGTATTGAACTTCCGGTAACGAGTAAAACCAAACGGATAATCATATTTACCGCAGTTTTGACGCCTAAGGGATAAATTCTTATTATTCCGTATGAAAAAAGTTCCGTTCCGCTTTCACCAACGGTCATAAAAAGATTTATAAGTGCGGTGAAAATAAGTAAAAACAGAAGCGGTTTTAATCCTCGAAACAAAAATTTCATCGGGACACGGGACAGATAAACAATGAAAAGAGTAACAAGTGCAATAAAGAGGTAACTCAACAGAGTTTTTACCGAGAATAAAAGCACCATATAAAGAATTGTCCACAAAATTTTTGTGCGAGGGTCAAGAGTATGAATTAATGATTTCACAGGATAAAACTGACCTATTGTGATGTTTCGTATCATTTCTTTTCCTCCTTTAAAAGAGGTAAAAGAATTCCTGTTGCTTCTTCTACTGTCAAAACATTTGATTCAACATTAATTCCGTTTAAGTTTAAAACAGACATAACCCGATTTATTTGCGGAGTGTCAAGTCCTACGGACAATAGTCTCTGTCTGTCTGAAAAAATATCTCGGGCAGTAGAGTCTGCAACGATTTTACCGTGGTTTAAAACCAAAACTCTGTCGGTGTATTTTGCTATATCTTCCATACTGTGAGATATTAAGATTACGGTTATTCCTTTTTTATGGAGTAAAGAAATTTCTTTTAGGATTTCATCTCTTCCGAGCGGGTCAAGTCCTGCGGTAGGCTCATCAAGAATAATAACTTTGGGATTCATCGCAATAACTCCGGCTATTGCACAACGGCGTTTTTGCCCGCCGGAAAGGTCAAAAGGGGATTTTGCGAGCCTTTTTTCGGTAAGACCGACACACTTTGCGGCATCTCTTACTCTTTTATCAATTTCTTCCTCTGAAAGTCCCATATTTTTCGGACCAAAGGCGATATCTTTATATACGGTTTCTTCAAAGAGTTGATGTTCCGGATACTGAAATACTATGCCGATTTGCTTTTTAAGATTACGCTTTTTGGATTTGTTTTCAAAAAGGTCTTCACCGTTTACATACACATTTCCGCAACTCGGAGTTATTACACCCGAAAGAATTTGCACAAGTGTGCTTTTCCCACTTCCCGTATGACCTATTAAGCCTACAAATTCGCCGTCATTTATTCTAAAATTAATATCCGAAAGTGCCGTAAATTCATTTGCACTTCCTTCGTTGTAAATGTGCGATAAATTTTTAACTTCTATCATTTTTTCGCACCTTCATTTCTTTTTATAAACTCTTCAACAAATTCACGAGTACGCAAAACTTTCTCATTGAATTCTATTTTCTGAGAAACTATTTCATGTGCGAGCATAGTAACTTGGGGTACATCGAGATGCACGCTTTTTAAAAACTCTACATTTGAAAAAACTTCGTGCGGATTTCCGTCAAGCGAGATGGTCCCTTCATTCATAACAATAACTCTTTTTGCCCTTACCGCTTCATCCATGTTGTGAGTTATTAAAATTATGGTTATGTTATTTTCAGCGTTCAGTCTTCTTACGGTATCTAAAACTTCTTTTCGTCCGGAAGGGTCAAGCATAGCGGTGGATTCGTCCAATACTATACAACTCGGATGCATTGCAAGTGTTCCTGCAATCGCAACTCTTTGCTTTTGTCCGCCCGACAAAAGATGGGGAGCACGGTCTTTGAATTCATACATTTTGACCGCTTTTAAAGCAGCGTCAACACGCTTACGGATTTCCTGACTTTCAATACCTAAATTTTCAGGTCCGAAAGCAACATCTTCTTCAACAATGGTTGCAACGATTTGGTTATCAGGATTTTGAAACACCATTCCCACTCTTTTTCGTATGTCAAAAAGATGCTCTTCACATTTGGTATCCATACCGTTAACCAAAACTCTGCCCTCGGTTGGAAGATAAATAGCATTTAAAAGTTTTGCAAGTGTACTTTTACCGCAACCGTTATGTCCCAGAATTGCGACAAATTCACCATCTTCTATATTAAGATTTAAGTTTTTGAGTACCTTTTCACCCTCGGGAGTTGTCGGGTATGAAAAGGATACATTTTCAAGTTTTATCATCTTTAACCCTTTTCCCAATGTGCGGTAGAACCGCACGGAAGTACAATGTCGGAAGAAGAAATCGGAAGAGCAAGCTCGTCCGCCGTAACCTTTCCTTTTGGCATTGTTTGTATAAGAATATTTTTCATAACAGTAGGGGACAGCCCCGTAGTATAAGAATTTATAATAACAAAGAGAGGATTTTCGGACAGAAGCAAAGATGTTCGAGTAACAAATTCAGCGAGCGAATCCTCCAACTTCCAAACTTCGCCGTCAGGACCTCTGCCGTAAGAAGGCGGGTCCATAATTATTGCATCATATTTGTTACCGCGGCGAATTTCTCTTTCAACAAATTTCATGCAATCGTCAACCAAGTAGCGAATAGGAGCATCACCAAGTCCGGAAAGTGAAGCGTTTTCTTTTGCCTGCATAACCATTCCCTTAGATGCATCAACATGGGTAACCTTAGCCTTCTTTGATGCACAAGCAACTGTTGCACAACCGGTGTAAGCAAAAAGATTTAACACCTTCGCTCCGGGTCTTTTTTCAAGGATATTCATCATATAATCCCAGTTAAACGCTTGTTCCGGAAAAATTCCCGTGTGTTTAAATCCTGTGGGTTTTACCCAAAAACGGAGGTCTTTGTACGAAATCTCCCATCTTTCGGGAATCTTTTTTATATATTTCCAACTTCCGCCACCCGAAGCACTCCTGTGATACACGGCACAGGCGTCTTTCCACTTTTTCGGAGCGGATTTTTTATTCCAAATGATTTGAGGGTCAGGTCTGCAAAGAATAATATCGCCCCAGCGTTCAAGTTTTTCCTTGTTAGCGGTGTCAATACATTCATAATCTTTCCAACCGTCAGCAATCCACATAAGTATAACTCTCTTTCAATATCTTTAACTTATATATTTTACCATTTTCTTTTGATTTCGTCAACAATTATAAGAGATTGCGAAGAATTTTTTCCATTTCGTCAAATGTAGTTGCTCTGTTTACTTCTTCACGAGTTTTTGAAGCACCGGGAAGTCCTTTTATATACCAAGAAACATGCTTTCGTGATTCCAAAATCCCAAGGTGCATTCCCTTATATTCACAAAGCAGTTTTGCGTGCAAAATTGCACTTTCTATTCGTTTTTCTTTTGTAATTTCAGCAGGTTTTTTACCGCTTAACGCATTTTCAATATCGGAGAAAATCCATGGATTTCCCAGTGCTCCTCTTCCTATCATAATTGCATCAACACCGCAATAATCAAACATTTTTAAAGCATCTTCGGAGTTAAAAATATTTCCGTTTCCTATGACGGGAATGTTTACGCTTTCTTTGACTTTTTTGATGGCGGAGAGATTTACTTCACCCGAAAAAAAGTCCTCACGAAAACGACCGTGTACGGTAATTGCACTTGCACCGCTTTTTTCCATGGCTTTTGCGAATTGAACGGCACAAAAAGAGTCCTTATCCCACCCCAGACGCATTTTTACGGTAACGGGGACAGATACTGCATTTACTGTTTTTTCAACAATTTCACAGGCAAGCGGTATATTTTTCATCAAAGCACTGCCCTCACCGTTAGATACAACTTTATTTACGGGACAACCCATATTTATGTCGATTACGGGAGTGAGACCCTCTACTTTCTTTGCGGATTCGGACATAATCAAAGGGTCGGAACCGAAAAGTTGAATACCGCTGATAACATTTCCCATTTTTAAAAGGTCAAAACTTTTTTTATCATTAAACGAAAGGGCTTTTGCACTAACCATTTCGGTGTATGAAAAACCACATCCGTATCCGGCACATATTTCACGCATAACAAGGTCGGAAACGCCTGCAAGAGGGGCTAAAAAAACATTGTTTTTAAGTTTAAAATTTCCTATTTGCATACAAAAACTCCCTTTATAACAATTATAAGTTAAAAAGGGAAGTAATACAAGTGTTTTACAAAAATCTCAATTTTAAAATCCGGTTATATTTTTTGCGGATGTAATAAAACTTTCTTCTCCGAAAAGGTTTAATGCGTTTTTTTCGTTTTTAATTCGGATATCGTCAGCTTCTTTTAAAAGAGCAATAGCTTCATCTATTTTACCTTTATAGGATTTTGTAAGTGCTTCTGTTCTGTCGTGGTATTTTTCGTCTGTTCCTTTTTTTACGGCATATTCGTAAAGGTCAATTATTTCGTCCGACTCTCTTTTTGGAAAATACTCGTGAGGTTTTGTAGAATCCAAAAATGAAAGCGAAAGTTCGGGGAAAAGTATCATGTCAATGCTTTTCTGGTCAAAAGAGCAGTGATAGACCTCGGAATCGTAGCCGTTTAAAAGAGCGTAAGAGAGAATTTTTTTCATAAATGTTGACTTACCCGTTCCCGGTCTTCCTTTTATGAAATATCTTTTTTCTGCTCTGCTTGTAAGATTTTCAACAAAATCTTTTGCACCGTAAATCGTTGCACTTCCCAAAAATCGGTCATATCGTTTGGGAGCAGTTGTAAGTATTCTTTTAGGGATAACCTTTTTTGAGTAACTTTCTGCTAATTCGTCAAGCAGAGAAAAGTTTGTGTTTTCTATATAAAATTTTTCCAATCTGTCATGCAGCAATAGGCCTTCACGAAAGTGCAGATGTGCCTTTTTAAGCATCTCCGGATTATATCTCGGAAAGTTTAACAGAGCTTCGCCATTGCTTGTAACAAAGCCTCTTAAAGAAAGACTTATGCTGTCGTATATCAAATATTTTATATCTCCTTGACACAGGTTTTCGATTATGGATGATGGAAATCCATACAGGTTTGTGCTTTTTTGTGTGTAAGAAAATTCTTTCTGTGAAAAGTCAACATTTCCATGCCCGCCGTTTGAGTCTATAAAAAATTTTAAAGGTTCTATTTTTATCACTTCTTTCGTTATATATTATGTGCTTTGTGCTTGCATTGTTATCCATATTATGATAAAATATCTATGATTGAGGTGAGATTATGGATTCTCGTGCGATAGGTGTTTTTGACAGTGGACTCGGAGGACTTACTGCGGTGAAAGAATTAGTAAAAGTTTTGCCTAATGAGGACATTGTGTATTTCGGCGACACCGGTAGGGTACCCTACGGGAGCCGGAGCCGTGAAACTATAATTAAATACGCAAAAGAAGATGTAAAATTCTTGATTGGACACGACATTAAACTTGTTATCGCCGCATGCGGTACGGTTTCAAGCGTTGCACTTTCCATACTCAAAGAAACTTTTTCGGTTCCCATAATAGGTGTTTTGGAAGGTGCCTGTAAAAAGGCGATAAATTTAAGTAAAACGAAAAGAATCGGAGTAATAGGAACATCATCTACAATCAAGAGCAAAAAATACGAAAGCGTAATAAAAGAACTTGAACCTGATGCAAATGTTTTTTCCAATCCTTGCCCGTTGTTTGTCCACTTGGTCGAAAACGGGTACATAAAAGGAGATGTGGTAAAAAGTGTTGCTAAGGATTATCTTTTACCCATAAAAAAGGAAAATGTGGATACTCTTATCTTGGGATGCACACATTACCCATTGCTAAAAGATGTTATAAAAGATATAATGGGAGATGAAGTTACCCTCATAGACCCGGGAAAGGAAGCCGCAATTTGCGCAGAAGAAATGTTAAAAGCAGAAAACAAATTTTCGGGAAACAATGAAGCCGGAAAAAAAGAGTTTTTTGTTTCCGATGAAACAGATACATTTTCTTCGCTTGCAAGTTTGTTTTTGGGTGAGGACATAGGCAATAGGCTTTCGAGGGTGCCAATATTTTAAAAAGGACTGTAACTGATGGATAAAGATGTGTATATTTCTATTGTGGGCAAGCAAGAAATTGACGGAAATTGCGACACGGTAGAACTTGTTACCGAAGGCAAAATCTCAAAGAATGATGGTGTTATTTCTCTTTTCTATTCGGAAGATGAAATGACCGGGCACGGAAAGAGTATGACTCAACTGGTTGTAGACAGCAATAATACAGTAACGCTTACCCGTAGCGGAGATACAAATACTTTGATGGTTTTTGAAAAAGGAAAACGCCACATGGGTCATTACGAAACGAAGTACGGAGATTTTACCGTGGGAGTTTCTTCAAGCGATGTAAAAGTAAAAATGACAGACATGGGCGGAGAGATTGACATAGCATACATCCTTGACATAAACAATATTGCAAGAACAAAAAACGATTTAAAACTTCAAATTTTAACTGAGAGGAAAAAATAAGATGGACGTGCTTCAAAATAAGAAGAAACAAATATTCGATTCGTTAAACGAAGCAAAAGAAAAAGCATATCCCGAAGTCGGAGATGTGCAGTTTTTGGTTGAATATCCGAGAGATAAAAACCACGGCGACTTTGCTACAAATATCGCTATGGTCATGGCAAAGGCGGTTAAGACTTCGCCAAAAGTTATAGCGGAAAAGATTATTGAAAATCTTGATATGAAAAAATCAGGTGCAGTTACCGTTGAGGTTGCAGGTGCAGGATTTATTAACTTTACCATTGATAAAAATTTCCTTTATGACACATTAAAAAACATAGAAACAGAAGGCGAAAATTACGGTAATGTAAATGTCGGAAATAATAAAAAAGTTATGGTGGAGTTTGTAAGTGCAAACCCCACGGGACCCATGCACATGGGAAATGCACGAGGCGGAGCATTGGGCGACCTTCTGTCAAATGTGCTTAAAAAAGCAGGCTATGATGTTTATAAAGAATTCTATGTAAACGATGCAGGGGCACAGATAGATAAGTTCGGAAGAAGCCTTGAAGCCCGTTATATACAGGCTTTGAAGGGAGAAGATGCAGTAGAATTTCCGGAAGATGGGTATATGGGCGAGGACATTAAGGTTCACGCACAAAACTATATTGCTCTTTACGGCGACAGCCTTTTAGAGAAAGACGAATCGGAAAGAAGAAAAGCACTTTCAGACTACGCACTTCCGATAAATCTTGAAAATATGAAAAAAACCTTGAAGGGCTATGGAATAGAATATGACAACTGGTTTTTTGAAAGTTCGCTTTATAATTCAAACGAGGTTAAGGACACAATAGAACTTCTTAAAAAAAGCAATGTAACATACGAAAAGGATGGGGCATTGTGGCTCCGTTCAACAGAACTCGGACTTGAAAAAGATGATGTTTTGGTTCGGCAAAACGGTATCCCGACATACTTTGCGGCAGATATAGCATATCACAGAAACAAGATAAGTCGTGGGTTTGATTTGTTAATTGACATTTGGGGTGCAGACCATCACGGACACATTGCCCGTATGAAAGGTGCTTTGGAAGCAATAGGAATAGATAAAGAAAAACTTCAAGTCCCGACAGTTCAACTTGTTCGTCTTATGCGTGATGGTGAGGTCGCACGAATGAGCAAGCGTACAGGAAAAATGATTACTCTCGGTGATTTGGTTGAAGAAATAGGAATAGATGCAGCAAGATTCTTTTTCAATATGCGTGCCGCAGATACGCATATGGATTTTGACCTTGATTTGGCGGTTGAACAGTCAAACGAAAACCCGGTATTCTATGTTCAATATGCCCACGCAAGAATTTGCTCAATTATCAGACTTTTGGAAGAAGATGGTATTAAGGTCCCGTGTTTTAGTGAAATTGATGCATCGCTTTTAAACTCGGAGCAGGAAATTGACATACTAAAAAAATTAGCAAGTCTTCCCGAAGAGATTGAAACCTCGGCAAAGAGTTTAGAACCCAGCCGTCTTACAAGATATGTTTTGGATCTTTCATCGCTTTTTCACTCATTTTACAATGCGTGCAGAATAAGGGGAGAAGAAGAAAATTTATTAAAGGCAAGACTTGTGCTTATTGACTCGGTAAGAAAAGTATTAGAAATAGTTTTAAAGCTTTTATATGTAAAAGCACCGGAAAAAATGTAAAAGGACTTGATAAATATGAAAAAAAGAATAGTCGCGCTTTCACTTATCTTCGTAATGCTTTTGTCCTGTGTATGCCATGCGGAAGATATGGCACAATCATTTGCAAAAGAGGTTTACACAAATTATCTGGAATCGTTTATAGATGCCATATCTAAAAACTTCTACTACGGCGTAGAAAAGGACAAACTCTATCAATCGGCAATAAAGAGGATGATATCGGATAACAAATTCAACTTTGGAAATGTTGCAAAAGATGTCGTTGAATCGCTTGATGATAAATATGCTGAATACTATTCTCCCGAGGAGTATCGCACTTATATGCAGGCTTTGTCGGGAAGTTTTGGCGGCATAGGGGTAACAATCTTTCAAAGAGATAATGAACTTATAGTACAAGATGTTTATGAAGGTCTTCCCGCAGCAACAGTCGGGATTCTTCCTAATGATATTATTTATGCGATAGACGGAAAACTTACCGATAACATGACTTCGGAGGAGGCTGCTCAACTTGTTCGCGGAGTAATCGGAACAGCGGTTAATATTACGGTAAAAAGGGGAGAAGAACTGCTTTCTTTTGATGTTATAAGAGATGTTGTCGGAGTTTCTCCCATAAGTGTTTCCTATCTTGATGACGGAAAAATCGCATATATTTGGATTAAGTCATTTATGACCAACTTGGGCGAATACTTAGAACCCGCAATGAAAGAAATAGATGAAAAAAAGATAAAGAAAGTAATAATTGACCTCAGAGATAACGGCGGCGGAGAAATCGGTGCGGCACTTACGCTTTCAAAGTATTTTATTCCAAACGGCGTCTTTGCAAGAATACATTATAAAGATAAAAGTTACGATGAAACACTGTATTCCGAAAATAAGTCAACATCAAAAAAATACAAATTAGCGGTGCTTTGTAATTCAAACAGTGCCTCTGCAAGTGAACTTTTTTTAGGTGCGGTAAAAGACAGAAATGCAGGCAAAATTATCGGCGAGAGGACATACACAAAAGGAAGCGTTCAGATGTTATTTAATCTTATAAACGGTGCGGGAATGAAATATACAGTAGCGGAGTTTTACAGCCCGAACAATAAAAGAATTAACACGATAGGAATTAAGCCTGACATTGAAGTAGAAAACGAAATAGAAAAAATTGAAGAGGAGAGTTTTTCACCTCTCAGCGTGGACTTTGATTTTTTGGGAGTAACCGACAACAGTAAACAGACCTTAGCGATAGAAGAAAGACTTACGGCGTTAGATTATATGGAAGAAGCGGACGGCATCTTTGACGACAAAACAACAGAAGCAATAAAACTTTTTCAAACAGACACCGGACTTACGCAAAGCGGAACCCCGGATTTATACACACTTATAAAATTAAATGATATTGATTATCATTTTGAAAAACTTATTGATAAACAACTTGAAAAAGCAATAGAATACTTGAATAAGTAACAAAAAGAGAAAGCCTAAGGCTTTCTCTTTTTGTTACAAGTCTTTTTTAAGTATTTTTAACAAATGAGTATATTCGGCTTCCAACGCTTTTATTTTGTAAATATACATCTCTACTAAGTACTGATCGCATACAAAGTCGAATGTGCTGTACAGTGCGTCAAACTCCTCTTTTACTTCCTTGATGCGGTTTACAATATCACTGTTTTCATCAATGGGAACAGATGGAGTAAAGACTGTATGGTGGCTTATCACAGGCGACATTTCAGAATACATAAAAATTCCCCCTATTCATATTATAGGAGGAATTTCAAAAATTATTCAGGATCTTTTAGATGAAACATCAAGTCTTAAAAGGGCTCTTTTAAGTTTTAACTCTGCCAATTTAAGTTCTTTGTCGGTTTTTGCACTCTTTATGAGTGCTTCTGCTTTTTCACGGGCTTTTTTAGCACGGTTAATGTCAATCGTGTCTGCCCACTCGAAAGTGGAGGGGACA
>JAZLFH010000066.1:0-2252 GCA_045615705.1 Clostridia bacterium | reverse complement strand
CAAACGGAAATCAAAATTAAAAATTGATGATTTATTGATGATGTGCTAGATGCAATGTTTGAAAATGGTTAGCAACAGATACGAAATTGATGCTGAAATTTATGTATTTGACATGTCTTTTGGTTATGTTAATGAAATCGTGGCTAACGCCACGGTGAAATCCAAAACAAGTTTTGGATGAAATTTTTTGCTGATGCAAAAAGTGAAATTAAATCCGTCTTTTCACCGCCGCAAGGCGATTTCATCCGCATTAGCGGATTTCATCTGCAAAGCAGATTTATTCCGTCGTAAGACGGATTTAACTGAAAAAAGACATCCGAAGATGTCTTTTTTCGTGGCAGGGGTAGAAGGATTCGAACCCTCAAGGACGGTTTTGGAGACCGGAATGTTACCATTACATCATACCCCTATATAAGGAACCGCCAACATGTAACAGTATAGCGGTTACTTCTTGTTTTGTCAAGTTTTTTCTACTTATGATACAGTTTTTTTGTTTGATACTGTGGGTCATATGTTAAGTTTATGCCAAGTTTTTGATAAACATTCTCATCTACTCTTGAAAGTATTACCGTAGAATGTGCCTCACAATTTTTAAGTTTGTCAAGTTGCTTCATTGCACATTCCGCCGTTTTATCGGTTGCCGCACACATAGAAAGTGCAATAAGTACTTCATCCGAATGAAGTCTTGGATTATGATTTCCCATATGGTGAACCTTTAAATCCTGTATCGGCTCTATTACCATTGGCGACATCAAAAGTGTATCATGCGGAATATTTCCCAAAACTTTCAAAGTATTTAACAAAAGTGCCGCCGATGCACCCAAAAGAGGTGTACTCTTCCCTGTTACTACCGTACCGTCAGGCAGTTCCATACTCATTGCAGGTTCATTTGTTTCTTCTGCTCTTTTTCTTGCAGGTAAAACACATTTTCTGTCATTTATTGTTATTCCCAGTTGTTCCATTATAAGTTCAAGTTTATATGCCTCATTTTGAGAGCCCATCCCCTGCTTTTGTGAACATAATGCTCCAAAGTATCTTCTTATAACTTCTTGCTTAGAAGCTTCACAAACTGCATCATCGTCAATAATGCAATATCCTGCCATATTTACGCCCATATCTGTCGGGCTTTTATACGGAGATGAACCGTAAATTCTTTGAAAAATTGCATTTAATACAGGGAATATCTCAACATCTCTGTTGTAATTAACTGTTGTTTCCCCATATGCTTCAAGGTGAAATGGGTCTATCATATTTACATCATCCAAGTCAGCCGTTGCTGCCTCATACGCAAGGTTAACGGGGTGTTTAAGCGGAAGATTCCAAATGGGAAATGTTTCAAACTTTGCATATCCCGCGGAAATTCCTCGTTTATACTCGTGATAAAGTTGAGAAAGGCATGTCGCCATTTTCCCGCTTCCCGGTCCCGGTGCGGTAACTACTACCAAAGAACGCTCTGTTTCTATATAATCGTTCTTTCCGTATCCGTCATCGCTGACTATTAGTGGAATATTTGCAGGATAATCAGGGATAATATAGTGCTTATAAACTTTTATTTCAAGCCCTTCAAGTCTTTTTGCAAAGGCATCTGCGGCAGGTTGTGCCTGATAACGAGTTATTACAACACTTCCGACATACAAACCTATTGCGCGAAAAGCATCTATAAGACGCATTGTTTCAAGGTCATATGTTATTCCGAGGTCTCCCCTTCTTTTATTTTTCTCAATAGAGTCGGCACTTATTGCGATAACGATTTCTGCCTTATCTTTAAGTTGCATAAGCATTTTTACCTTACTGTCAGGCATAAATCCGGGTAACACTCTTGATGCATGATAATCGTCAAACAATTTTCCGCCGAATTCAAGGTATAATTTGCCACCGAACTGAGCAATACGCTCCAATATATGTTCAGACTGCATTTTAAGATATTTATCGTTATCAAATCCGACCTTCATCATTCATCTTCCCTTCAAAGACTTATATAAAAAAGGATACCCCAGGAGGTACCCTTTTCTTTTGAGCCCTTATTATTTTACAACGATATGTCGTAAAATGCAAGAAAAATTTTATATTTATGTATTTAATATTTTATTTTCCATATTGTTTCATAGTTAAGAGAAAACTCCGTCGTGCTTGCATATACTTTACCAAAACCTATTGTATGAATAGTTGTTATAAAAAACATTGATATTATTTTTAATAAATCTATTCCGTAATTATGCTGTCTGTCTGTCTGTCTGTCTGTCTGTCTGTCT
>JAZLFH010000065.1:0-2068 GCA_045615705.1 Clostridia bacterium | reverse complement strand
AGTCAAAAGATTATAAGAGTCAAAAGATTTAAGAGTCAAAGAGTACATAAGTCAAAGAGTCCAAAAGAAAAAATATAACTTTTGGAGGTCTGTATGACTAATGAACAATACAAAGTAAAGGAATACTTATCAAGTTTAAGAAGAGCACAATATATGGTAAACACAACACTTGATAAGATTGAAGAGTTAGAAGCGTTGGCAAATAGAGTAAGTCTTGCATACGAACATGAAAGAGTACAAGGTGGAATCAAGAAGAATGTTGTAGAAGATACAGCTATTAAGGTTGTTATGTATAGCAATCAATTAAAGGAAGATGTAGATAAGTACATTAAGTTAAGCAAGAAAATCGACACTTTAATTGATTCATTAGATGACCAAATACAGCAGACAGTGTTAAAACTTAGGTTTGTACATTACAAAAGTGTAATTGAGGTGGCTAGAATAATGCACTATGAAGAAAGACAGATTATAAGAATTACACTTAATGCAATTAATTATTTACTTAATAGTGGGAAATTCGAGGAAATAAGCACTTCATAAACATGTCATTAAATGTCACCTATTTATGTGATATACTCTAAAATGTCAAATGCTGAAGTTTGACAAATGTAAACACTCAACGGCGAAGAGCCTGAGAGTGTTTTTTCATTTTCTTTCCGGGCTCCTGAGAATATTCCTTCCTCTTGGGAGCCTTTCATGGCGGGGTAGAGTAATGGTTACTCACTTGGCTCATATCCAAGGTTTACGTTGGTTCGATTCCAATCCCCGCAATTAAAAATATTATAAAATGCAAGAGGTGACTATGCCAAGGAAACCATTAAGAGGATGTGCAGTACCAGGATGACCTAATCTTGTGTACGATGCACGTACTAAAAAAGACCAGGGGGGCTTGAAAAATGTAGGGGGGCAAGAAAACAATTCCAGAGATTTTTTTAATCGCCCAGAAATTTATTGTGAAAAACACAGAAAAGAAAGACAAAAAGAATATGAACTTTATCAGAGAAAATATAACCACAGGGAACGATATGACGGAAGGTGGGATAAAGTAAGAAATATTTATATTAAAAATCATCCACTTTGTGAGGAATGTTTGAAAGAAAATATCACAACAGTTGGGGAACTTGTCCATCATAAAATTCCGATTGAAGATGGTGGCGAAAAATATGACTTTGATAATCTTGAAACAGTTTGTAGAAGTTGCCATTCAAAACTTCACATAAAAATAAAAAAAGAAAAAATCTCGTGAACGCCGAAGCCCGCGAAACGGTACGAGCTGCAACGGTACGAGATAATGGTACGATTGAATATTTGCTTCACTATGGCATTTAATTTCAATTTGAACCGACTAAATAAATTTTAAACAGTTTTAACAATTTATTTTAGAAGTGTTTTAGCAGTTTTTTAGCAGTGTTCTTTGACATTTTGAAAAAAGCGGATCGCTCTTTTTACAACGCAAATCAAACAACACTTAAACACAATGAGAACACAATGCAACTAAGCGAAGAGGCATGACCTCTTTTTTTAGTTCCATGCATTTTTCATTTATGTAATGCTTTTTAGAAAAGCGAAAAAAACCGAGCTCTTAAGAATTAGAACACAATAAGAACGCAAAAAATTTCTGCAAATGACTTTTAGTTTTACAGCATTACCTCTTTCTTGAAAAAAAGTCAAGTAGAATTACGGACGCAATTAGAACGAATTAAGAACGCTGAAGTGTAAGAAAAACGTCACTTGCAAAAGTTCACACCCTACGGTAATGTTCCTGCTAACAAAAAAAGAAAGGCTTTGAAAATTTCCTAAAGGAAAGAAAAAAACGAAAGCAAAAACGCGAAAGCAAAAAAAGCAAAAGCAAAAAACGCGAAACTTCCATAGGAAAAGAAAAAGCCAAGAAAGGAAGGAAAAGAAATGAAAATTCAAAAAATCGAAGTTTTGCCAGAAATTTTTAAAGGGGACTCAGGGCTTTGGAAAAAAGCAGAAATTACTTATAAGAAAAAAACCTACAAGGTTACATTCAAAAGCTACGAGGAAGGCAGCCAGTTTGGAATAAACGGCGGGCGAATTTCAAAAC
>JAZLFH010000064.1:0-17894 GCA_045615705.1 Clostridia bacterium | reverse complement strand
CCTTTTGAGATATTTCTTGAAACGAATTGTAAATTTCATCAAGAGAATATCCATCTCGCATCAGCCGTTGTACCTCTCCTAACGAGATTTTTTCAATACAAAAATTCAGTTTCTCATTGTCCGTCAATAAGTTTCACCGCCCTTCCTTTTTTTCTTCCTCTAAAAATGCTAAATATTCCTCTTTGTGATTTGCTATGTATTCGGCAATATCGGAATAAATAGAGAGGGCTATTTCTCGTGCTTGTTTGTTTGATAATTCAATCACCTCTCGCATTTTAATACCTTATCAATGGCGGATAAAACAAGGCTCTTTTTTTCCTCGCTTAATTCTTCCCTCAACCATTTACAAAAGGTATATTCGGTTATTCCTAAAGCTCTCGCAACTTCATAATGACAAAGTCTATTTTGCTTTATTTTTAATCTAATATCCAAATTATACATTGATAAAATCCTTTCATAAATATTAAGGTTGTGCACTCCCTTTATCTATATTCTACAACAATAATTATTCTTGACTTTGACAAAGTTTTGTATTATAATAAATTATAGGTACAAAACATTTGGAGGCGTTTTAATGTCATATATGCAAATACCTAAAGTTTGCGGAGCGATAGGAAAAGACGGAAATTTCATAGAAAAAGAGTTACCTGTTTGCATTTACAAGCTCTATATACATAGTTGCAATATCAATGGAGAAATACAGTTGAATGAGTTCCAACAGGATAATAATCAGCCATGGACTAACTATTTTGTTCCTACGGGAAAAATGGTTAAATTAGATGTATTGACAGTATTGCAACTGTTTGTTGATTTCCGAAAATATCACTTTGAAAACACAAAATTGAGGGATACTGTTAGAAATGAAAATAAATCAGCGGAAAGAGATAAAAAATATAGAGAAATTGAAAAAAGGGTAATAAACTATTTTCTCAAAATGAGCAAAAATTCCACCTTTATAAATTTTGAAAACCAGTTCTATTCTTCAATAGCAGACTTTGAAATAAATTTTGATAAAATTGAACAGTTCTTTTATGATGATAAATTATCTAAAATTACCCTGACAGAGTTAGAGAAAATTATAAAGCATTTCTTCAATGCGGAATTATCTGTTGATTACATTCCTGTTTATAACAAGGAATGTTCAGAAATTAAAGATATTTCCGAAATGCCAAAAAGAACAATATATGAATACACTTGTAAAACTATTTATGATGTATTTTTTGCCGTTGTTCACTATTGCAAATTAACCGATTTGAAATTAAAATCTTGCAGATTGTGTCATAAATTCTTTTTTGCAGAAAATTTGAAAGAACAATATTGCACAAATTCATTTTCTTATGTGGATTGGGAGAATAAAACACACAGTTTTTCAAAATGTTCAGGGAAAGACGGAGCAAGAAAGAAAATATGGGATAAGCTTCAAGCAAAAAAAATCAAAATAAATAAATGGCTTGAAAATCACCCAAGCAAACAACAAAAATTCGGTATTGATTGTAGCAAAATAGAAAATGAAACAAGAGAAAATCCCTCAATAGAAAATTTACAAGCGTTTGAAAGATTTTTATATATTGATTGCGAAAAATACCATAAGAAATATGAAAGGGCGGTATCAAAATGAATGTAGTTATATATGCTCGTTTTTCTTCCCATTCACAGACAGAGCAAAGTATTGAGGGACAGCTTAAAACCTGCTATGAGTTTGCAAAAAAGCAAGGATATACCGTTATTGCTGAATACATAGACAGAGCTTTATCAGGTACAACGGATAACCGCCCTCAATTCCTTAAAATGATTGAGGATAGCAACAAAAAGCATTTTGACGGTGTTCTCGTTTATCAGTTAGACAGATTTGCTCGTAACAGATACGATAGTGCCACATACAAGGCAAAACTCAAAAAGAACGGTGTCAGAGTGTATTCCGCTCGTGAGAATATCACAGATGACGCAAGCGGTATTCTTGTTGAGGGCTTGCTTGAAAGTATGGCTGAATATTACTCTGCTGAATTATCACAAAAAATAAGGCGTGGAATGGATATAAACGCCGAAAAGTGTCTTTGCACAGGTGGAAATATTGCTCTCGGATATAAGGTCATAGATAAACAATTTTATGTTGATGAGGCAACCGCTCCGATAGTTCAAAGGATATTTGAGCTATACGCCAACGGTAAAACGGTAACGGAAATATGCGATATACTAAATGCAGAGGGAGTTAAAACATCTCGTGGCGTTGAGTTTAACAAAAACTCTTTAAGAACAATATTAAAGAACAAGCGTTATATCGGAATTTATACATATAAGGATAAAGAAATACCTGACGGAATACCTCGTATCATTGATGACGATTTGTTTTATAAGGTCGCTCGGATAATGGAAACAAATAAAAAAGCCCCTGCAAAAGCAAAGGCAAAAGAGGAATATTTATTGACAACAAAATTGTTTTGCGGTCATTGTAAAGAAATGATGAGAGGTTACGGCGGTACAGGTAAGCTCGGAAAACATTATCACTATTACGCCTGTAACGGCAAAATCAAAAAGGTATGTGATAAAAAGTTAGTTGATAAAGATTATATTGAAAATCTTGTTATCTCCGAATGTCGCAAACTTTTAACAGATGATAACATACAAAGAATTGCTCGTGAAGTTGTGGCTCTTTGCGAAAAAGAACAGGACAACTCAAACTATAAACGCTTGCAAAAGCTCTTGAAAGAGAACACACGCAAACAGGAAAATGTCGCAAAGGCTATTGTTGAGTGTGATAATGAGGGAGTTCGCAAATTGATGTATGAACAGGTCGCAAAGATACAAACCGAAAGAGCGGAGCTTGAAAAACAGCTTGCCCTTGAAAAAGCAAGTCAAGTTCATTTGTCCGTATCAGATATAAAGTTCTTCCTTAAACAGTTGAAAAAAGGCAAGGCGGACGATATAAGATACAGGAAAACTCTCATCAATGTATTTGTGAATGCTATATACTTGTATGATGATAAAATATCCTTTATTTTCAATAGTGGAGATACGCCGATAACTATTGATGATAAGCTGTTATCCGATATTGAGGCAGATAATAAAGCGTTTGAGTGTTCGTTTTTAGAACAGTCCGCTCCACCAAAAATCCTCGTTCGTAAGAACGGGGATTTTTACTTATTCACTATTCCTTCTTCACTCTTACTTCAAAAAGTATCGAACGAGGATTTTTGGGAAGTAATAAGTAATAGTGAATAAGGAAGAAGTAAGGTAAAAATCGCAAAGCGATTTTGTTTTGAATTATTGCAGAGAGAATTGAGGTACACCCGATGAAATCAACTTGCTAAATAAAAATGCTTGTAAAATTCAAAAAAATTTGTTAAAATAAATCTTGTAAAAAAAGATTTATTTGCTTTTGAAATTGATATCTAAAAAATCGAGAAACCGCATAAAACAGGGAAATTTCAGGGCACAGAAATATTGCCACAAGAAATAATTCAATTCATAATACAGAGAGATTTTTGGTATTGTGTTACTTATATAAAACAGTGGGAGGATTTGCTATGAATTTTAGTAATATGTCTGCACTTGAAAAAGAAAAAACATTAGTTCCTTATATTTTGCAGATTTTACAAGAACTTGGCGGTCAGGCTGAACGGTCGGCAATTAAAGAAAAACTTGTTTCATCGAATGATGATATAGCAGAATTTGCAAATAAAAAAGATGTTTCTAAAAAGACGGGAAATGAATATAGTAAATTTGCTTTCAGATTTAATTTTGCATTAAAAAATCTGATGTTGGCAGGATTTCTTAAATATTCGAGAGGAGATTCGTTTGTTACTCTTACGGATAAGGGTATGAATATAAATATTGATGAACTAAACATTGATGCAGATATATATGCAATAACAAACAAATATTGGGACGAAAAAAGAGCGGAGAATAAGAAAAAGAAGACTTCTCCGGAAAAAAGTATTCAAGAAAAAGTAGAAGAAAAAAATGACGATGTTTCAGATGAGGAGCAATATAAAGAAACATTTAAGGAAAAGTTACTTGATGCGATAGCCGATATGTCTCCGAAAAAATTTGAAATGTTTTCCCGTCAGTTATTACAAAAAATGGGGGTTGATTTTGACAAAAACAAAGGTGTTCAGGTAAGTAATGACGGCGGAATAGACGGATATGGCTATCACCGAGACCTTGACGATTTCAGGACTACAAGAGTGGTAATCCAATGCAAACGGTATAATTCAAATGATGTTGGCTCACCTGAAATAGATAGGTTTTTAGGTGCAATGAATAAATTTCAGGCAGATTACGGAATATTTATTACCAACAGCAGATATACCGTGGCAGCACAAGAAGCCGCTCGTGCAGGCACTCCAATTACACTTATTGATGGAAATGATTTGGTAAGACTTGTAATTAAGTATCAATTACATATAAAACCAATACAAACATACGAGCTTTTGGATTTTTACAATACAGATGAATGACCAATTTTTGCAGAAGTTGTAAAATCACAAAAATAATATTATAATATAATTAAGATATAACAAGGAGGCGGAACTATGCCTGAAACACCAAGCTTCCGCCGTTATAATGGGGTGTTGTTATGATTGTTCGGATAAAAGAAGTTAAACCGCTTTGCGATTTTAAGCTTTCTGTCATCTTTGATGACGGAAAAGCAGTTATCTATGATGTAAATGATGATATTGCAACGCTTCCCGGATATGATGATTTGAAAAAGATATCCTGTCTGTTTGAGGCTGTGCAATTAGACGAAAGCCGTACCTGTGTTTTTTGGAATGATTATATTGACCTGCCAAGCGACATAATATACGAATACGGAATAAGTAACTAAATCATTCGTGAAATAAAGCAGAATTCATTTTTATCAATAAAAAAGACGAAGCATTACTTCGTCTTTTTGTTTAAATCAATATACTTCAATCACACAGGAAATCGGATTATTTATTATCCTCTTTGCGGATTTGAGCCCTTTTGATTTTTCCGCCGATGGTTTTCGGAAGTTCGTCCACAAACTCAACTATTCGGGGGTATTTATACGGTGCAGTGGTATGTTTTACATGGTCTTGGAGTTCTTTTACAAGTTCGTCCGAGGGGGAATAGCCCTTTGCCAAAACGACAGTCGCCTTTACAACTTGTCCTCTGATTGGGTCGGGAGCACCCGTTATAGCACACTCTAAAACAGCCGGGTGAGCAACCAACGCACTTTCAACTTCAAAAGGTCCGATACGGTAACCCGAGCATTTAATAACATCATCACTTCTGCCCACAAACCAAAAATATCCGTCCGAATCACGCCATACAAGATCATGGGTGTTGTACATATTATACTTGTCAATGTGGCTCTTTTTAACTTCTCCGTCATCAAAATATCCGATAAAAAGCCCTGCGGGTTTACCTTTATCGAGTCTTATTGCAAGTTCGCCTTCTTCTCCGTCCGGGACGCTTTCGCCGTTTTTGTCAACTATATCAATGTCATAAAGCGGGCTGGGTTTTCCCATAGAACCGGGGCGAGGCTCAATCCAGCCTTTAAAATTAGCAAGCATTACGGAACTTTCGCTTTGTCCGAAGCCTTCGTGTACTTTCAGACCGGTCGCTTCGTAAAACTGATTAAAAACTTCGGGATTCAGCGGTTCTCCCGCAATTGCTGCGTGGCGAATTGAAGAAAGGTCGTATTTTGAAAGGTCTTCCTTTATAAAGAATCTGTACATTGTAGGCGGAGCACAAAATGTTGAAACCTTGTATTTTTCAATAACTTTAAGAACATCGTGCGGCGTAAATTTTTCGTTATCGTAGGCAAAGATTACACTTCCCGCTATCCATTGTCCGTAAATTTTGCCCCAGCCGAACTTTGCCCAGCCGGAATCCGAAAGTGTAAGATGAAGTTCGTCCTCTCCGACTTGTTGCCAATATTTTGCCGTTACAATATGACCGAGAGGGTATGTATAATCGTGTGCAACCATTTTAGGCATACCCGTCGTGCCGGAGGTGAAGTATATCAAGAACAAATCGGTTGACTTGTTTTCGTTATCACCTGTGGGACGAGAAAATTCATCACTGCTTTTTTCCATTTCTTCGTTAAGCGAGTACCAACCTTCTCTTTTTTCGCCCACAAATGCTTTTCCGATAAGAGACGGACATTCCTTTTCCGATTCTTCGACAATAGTCGGCAATTCTCTGTCATCTGTCGCAATTATAAAGCGTATATTTGCGGCGTTTACACGGTAAACAATATCTTTTTTTGTAAGTTGGACGGTAGCGGGGATAAGTACCGCACCGATTTTGTGAATAGCAACCGCACAGCACCAGTACTGCCAACGCTGTTTTAAAATAAGAAGCACTCGGTCGCCCTTTTTGATGCCCTTTTCAACCAAAAAATTTGCAACTTTATTTGAAAGGCGTGAAATATCTTTAAAGGTCAGGATTTTTTCTTCGCCGTGGTCATTGCACCAAACAAGTGCTTTTTTATCGGGCTTGATTTTTGCCCACTCGTCAACAATATCAAACCCGAAATTAAAGTTTTCGGGTATATTTAATTTATAGTTTTCTTTAAAATCCTCATAAGAGGAAAAATCTACTCTGTCAAGAAATTTTTCAAGCATTACAAATACCTCTTATTCACAAATAATAGTCAAAAATCGTGCTACGGGACTTTTAGCAATCTGCCCGTGCGGTCTTGTCGGGTCAAAGTATATGCAGTCGCCCTCGTTAAGTTCCACTTTTCTGTCGCCGAAGACGACTTCTATCGTACCTTCAAGCACATAGTTCATTTCCTGCCCGTTATGGCACACCAAATCGGGGGAGTCATCGTTTTTTTCTACCGTAACAATCATAGGTTCCATTTTTTTGTTAATGAACTTATAAGCAATGCCCTCAAATGTATAACCTTCGTAGCGGTCAATATTTATGCCTTTTCCTTTTTTGACCACGCAATACGAGTCAAGTTTCGGAGAATCTCCCGTCAAAATTTCGGTAAAATCTACGCCGAAAAGATTTGCCAAATCGTACATAACGCTTATCGGAATGTTTTTCCCGTTCTGCTCGTACTGTTTGTATATTGAAATATCAAGGTCTATTTTTTTGCAGACTTCCTCTTCACTGTAATTACAAATTTCACGGAGTTCTCTTATTCTTGATGCAATTTGCAAGTAATTATCCATTACTTTCACCTCTTAAAAGAGAATTATATATGTTTTTTTTTAATTTTGCAATATATAACTTGAAAATTTACCCTTATTATGCTACAATTTTGTAAGTTTTAAACGGGAGGGCTTATTTTGAATAAAAACAGACTTTTGCCAATTCTTGCAATACTCACCGCGACTATTTTATGGGGAAGTTCTTTTGTCGTTACAAAATCAACGATTGATGATTTCCCGCCGTTTTTTCTGATTGGAATAAGATTTCTCATTTCATCGGTGTTGCTTTCGTTGGTTTTTATTAAGAAATTTAGAAATTTTAACAAAAAATATATATCATCAGGTTTTATAATAGGTTTTTGCCTTTTTGCGGCGTATATGTTTCAAACTTTCGGCGTTATGACTGTAACCCCCGGAGAAAATGCCTTTTTGACAGCAGTTTACTGTGTTTTAGTCCCGTTTTTTTCGTGGGCAGTTTCCAAAAAAGCACCTGACGGATACAATATAGTTTCCGCTTTTATGTGTCTTTTGGGCATAGGTCTTATTTCGTTAACTTCTTCCTTTACTATCAATAAAGGCTCTGTGCTTACCATAATCGGAGGTATATTTTTTGCACTCCAAATCGTAAGCATTGATGCCTTAATTGAAGACAAAGACCCTATTTTACTCAGCATTTCTCAATTTTTCTTCTGCGGAATTTTCGCTCTGATTGGTGCTTTTTTATTCGAAAGAGGTACCGAGATTATTCTCACTCCCACAATCACTTTGTCGGTTATATATATGATTCTCTTTTGCAGCGGTTTACCTATGCTTCTTCAAAATGTCGGTCAAAAATACACGCCTCCTGCCGCCGCTTCGGTACTCTTGTCGCTTGAATCGGTGTTCGGAGTTATGTTTTCCATCATCGCAGGCGAAGAGTATTTAAGCGTAAGAAAGGTTTTTGGATTTTTGACAATTTTTATGGCAGTTATCATTTCTGAAACAAAACCTTTCAAAAAACCAAAAAAAGTTCTTGACAAAAAGGAAAATTTATAATATTCTACATAAGTATCCTTGCCCTTTTATGTGAAGGGCCATATGACCAGAAGGAGGTGTAAAAAATGGCAGAAATCATCAATAAGTACGAAACCATTTTTGTTCTTGACGCTTCGCTTGAAGACGAGAAACTTGAAGCTCTCAGCGAGAAGTTTAAGGCTCTTATCTCGGAGAACGGAAAACTCGGTGAGGTTGATGTATGGGGAAAACGCCGCTTGGCTTATCCTATCAACTTTAAGAACGAAGGTTACTATGTACTTGTGAATTTCGAGTCCGCCCCTGAATTTCCGAAAGAACTTGAAAGAATTTACGGAATTACAGACGGAGTGCTTCGAACAATTGTTGTTCGCAAGGATGAAGAGTAAGGATAGGAGGAAGAAATATGCTTAACAAAGTTGTTTTGATTGGCAGATTTACCAAGGATCCGGAACTTCGCACTACTCCGCAAGGTGTTTCGACTTGTTCTTTCACTCTTGCAGTGGATCGCAACTTCCAGTCTAAAGACGGCGAAAGACAGACCGACTTTATTAACTGTGTGGCTTGGCGAAACAGTGCGGAATTTATTTCAAAATACTTCAATAAAGGCAATTTGGTTGCCGTTGAAGGAAGTATTCAGACCCGTTCATGGGACGACCCGGCAGACGGAAAACGCCGTTATGCGACAGATGTTGTGATTTCTCAGGCTTATTTTGTTGAAAGTAAGCGTGATTCACAATCTCGCACGGAAACTGCGGAAGCAAGCACTCCGTACAGCGATTTGCCCGAGCCGATTGCTCCAATCGGGACAGATGACGATTTACCGTTTTAAGAAAGGGAGGACTTTTTCATTATGATGGAAAGAGAAAAAGGCGACAGACCTTACAGAAACCGTAAGGCTAAGAAAAAGGTCTGTGCATTTTGTGTTGATAAGGTAGAACATATCGACTATAAAGATACTGCAAAACTTCGCCGTTATGTATCTGACCGTTCCAAGATTCTTCCGAGAAGAATCACAGGAACTTGTGCAAAGCACCAAAGACAGCTTACTGTTGCTATCAAGCGTGCTCGTCATATTGCACTTATGCCTTACACAACCGATTAAAAAAAGGGGCTGTAAAAAAGCACACCGAATGCATAAAGCACTTTAAACTTATACAATCACAGATTAAGAGATTTGTTTTGTGATAAAAATTTATGCTTTATGCGTTGCCCCAAAAAGCATCAAAAAAGAAACTGTTGCAATGAAATTTTAAAGTTCGCTGCAACAGTTTTTTTATTTTCTTTTTTCTATTCTGTTTTCTACCGCTTTTAGAAGCAACAGTCCAAGCACTCCGCAAGAAATCACTTCGCCTGCCCCAACGGTCAGCATAAAAAACCATATTGAGCCTTTAAAGTGATAGACATAGGAGAGAATAAACGGAATTATAACAGTGTTTGCCAAAATAGGCGGAAGCGGTGCTAAAAATTTGTTTCTTCTTAAAAAATATGTTCCGAAAGCACCTATTAAAGTCGCCAAACTTCCGAAGATTACATCAAGCATTGTGCATCCGGTAAGTATGTTTGAAATAACACAACCCACAAAAAGTCCCGGTATGGCGGACGGAGTTATCACAGCAAGCGTTGTTAAGGCTTCGGACAATCTTATTTGAACAACTCCGCTTGACAGAGAAAGCATTGCCGAAACAAATGTCAAAACCGTATATACCGATGCAATAATTGCACTTTGTGTTATAAATAAACTCTTTTTCATTATTTAAGGTTAAGCTGACCGAGGCTTGCCTTTCTCAAATATTCGTTTATAAATCCGTCAAGATCGCCGTCCATAACCGCACCGATGTTTCCCACTTCGTAGTTTGTACGGTGGTCTTTTACCATATTGTACGGGTGAAAGACATAGGAACGGATCTGACTTCCCCACGCAATTTCCTTCTGAACGCCCTTAATGTCTTCAATTTTTTCTTTTTGCTGGCTTTCTGCAATTTCTACAAGTTTTGCACGAAGCATTTTCATAGCCGTATCTTTGTTTTGATGTTGACTTCGTTGATTTTGGCAAGACACAACAATTCCCGTGGGAATATGAGTAATCCTGACCGCAGACGAGGTCTTATTTATGTGCTGACCGCCTGCTCCGCTGCTTCGGTAAGTGTCTATTCTTAAATCATCGGGGTTAATTGTTATTTCAATATCATCATCAAGGTCGGGCATAACTTCAACGGAAGCGAAAGAGGTGTGCCTTCTTCCCGAAGCATCAAACGGTGAAATTCGAACCAATCTGTGAACGCCCTTTTCACTCTTTGCGTAGCCGTAGGCGTTTTCGCCCTCCAATGAAATTGTAACACTCTTAACTCCTGCTTCATCACCGTCAAGATAGTCAAGCGTTGTAACCTTATATCCTCTTTTTTCGCCCCACATCTGATACATACGAAGAAGCATTGCACACCAATCCTGTGCCTCTGTTCCGCCTGCTCCGGGGTGAAGTGTCATAATTGCGTTATTGTGGTCATAATTGCCCGAAAGAAGCGTTTCGAGTTTTGTGTTTTCGATTATCATAACCAAGGAGTCATACTCTTTTTTTATATCTTCAAAAACGCTGTCATCGTCTTCCTCAATAGCCAAAAGTATAAGAGTTTCGAGGTCATCACGGGCAGTTTTTACCCTTTCGTAACGCTCAACCTTTCCTTTGTACTTTTTTATTTCGGAAAAAATCTTGCGACTTTTTTCCATATCGTTGTAAAAGTCAGGCTCTTCGGTAACTTTTTCAAGTTCACTGCTTTTTTTAATTGCGTTTTCTATGTCAAGGGCTAAATAAAGTTCTTTGACATCGTTTTCCATATTGGAAACATCCAACCGATATTGTTCAAATTCAAGCATTTTTATACCTCTTATTTATAAAATTTACAATCAACTCTTACCGCAACACTGTTTGTACTTTTTACCGCTTCCGCATGGGCAAGGGTCGTTTCGCCCGATTTTCTGTTCTGTTCTTTTTACGGGTTTTTTTTCAGAAGTTCCATCGCCGTGCGAAAAAGATGTTACCGTAACAACGCTCTTTTGCGTAGTGTCGGTCTTGATGCTTGAATGCATAAGACCCTTAATTGCTTCAATACGCATATTGTCAACCATTTCTTCAAACATATTAAAGCCTTCAAACTTGTACTCCTCAACCGGGTCATGCTGACCGTATGCACGAAGTGTTATTCCGTTTTTAAGTGCCTGCATATTGTCGATATGCTCCATCCAATGAATGTCCACACTTCTTAAAATGTGTCGTCTTTCAAGAGCCTTCATAATGGGTGTGGTAAGAGATTCTTCCTGCTCTTTATAACGCATATCCGCCAAGCGTTCTAACTCTTCTTTTAAATCTTCCCGCTCCATTTGATAAAGTTCTTCTTTTGTGTAATTAAGTATGCCTTGAAGATTAAAAATTTCTTCAAAATACTCTCTTAAACCAACCAAATTCCAACCTGACGAATCGGGAGCATTTGCATAAAGGTTTAACGCACCGTCAATAATTGATGCAATCATTTTCTTTATTTGGTCGGATAAATCTTCCCCGTCAAGCACCTGACGGCGTTGCTCATATATAATACGGCGTTGCTCGTTCATAACATCGTCATACTGCAAGACATATTTTCTTGAATTGTAATTTCTGCCCTCAACTCTTTTTTGAGAACTTTCAATCGTGTTTGAAAGAAGTTTGTTTTCAAGCGGTTCAACATCTCCGATAAGTCTTCCCATCATATTTTCAAGACGCTCACCGCCGAAAATCCGCATAAGGTCATCTTCAAGAGAGATATAAAACCGAGTTTTTCCGGGGTCGCCCTGACGCCCGCTTCGTCCCCTTAACTGGTCATCAATTCGGCGTGATTCGTGGCGTTCACTTCCTATGATGTAAAGTCCGCCCAACTCAGCCACCTTGTCATGCTCGGGCGAAATTTCCGACTTAAATGTATCAAAGTAGTCTTTATACACTTTTCTTGCGTTTAAGATTTCTTCGTCATCGGTATCAAAGAAACTTGTTGCATTGTCTATCTTTTCATCTGTGTAACCTTTTTTTGCCATAAGGTTTTTTGCCATATATTCGGCGTTACCGCCGAGCATAATATCGGTTCCTCTTCCTGCCATGTTGGTAGCGATTGTAACTGCTCCCAGTTTTCCTGCCTGTGCGACAATCTGTGCTTCTTTGTCATGATGCTTTGCGTTTAAGACTTGGTGCTTAATGCCTCGTGATTTCAGCATTGACGAAAGAGCTTCCGACTTATCTATTGTAATTGTGCCGACCAATACGGGCTGACCCGTTTTATGCACGGCTTCAACCTCGTTTGCTATTGCCTCAAACTTGCTTTTTTCCGTTCTGTAAATCGCATCCGGAAGGTCTGTTCTTGCCATTGGCTTGTTAGTCGGAATTTCAAGGACATCAAGTTCATAAATGCCTTTAAATTCTTCTTCCTCGGTTTTTGCAGTACCGGTCATACCGGAAAGTTTTTGATATAATCGGAAATAGTTTTGGAAAGTTATTGTCGCCAAGGTTTTGTTTTCGCCTTCGACTTTAACGCCTTCTTTTGCCTCTATCGCCTGATGAAGCCCATCACTGTAACGGCGTCCTATCATAAGACGCCCGGTAAATTCGTCAACTATTAAAACCTCGCCGTCTTTTACTACATACTGCTTATCACGGTGCATAACTCCGTATGCCCTGATTGCCTGGTTTATGTGGTGAGCAAGCGTCATATTTTCCGAATCGGAAAGATTTTCTATATTGAAAAATTCCTCCGCTTTTTTAATTCCCCGTGCGGTAAGAGTTACCGTGCTTGCCTTTTCGTCCACTACATAGTCCGCATCCAAATCATCGGTTGATTCTTTGTCATCTATTGACGCAAATTTTATGCTTTTAAGCCTTTTTGCAAAAGTATCGGCAAGTTTGTAAAGTTCGGTTGATTCTCCGCCGTAACCACTGATGATAAGGGGAGTTCTCGCCTCATCAATTAAAATTGAGTCAACCTCATCTATTATTGCAAAATTTCTCGACCGCTGAACAATACCGCTTCGGTCTATTGCCATATTGTCCCTCAGATAGTCAAATCCGAGTTCGTTGTTTGTTCCGTAAGTAATATCACAAAGATATGCTTCTTTTTTTTCGGCAAATTCCATCTGCGACACGATTAAGCCTACCGAAAGTCCCAAAAACTTATATATTTTCCCCATCCACTCGCTGTCACGCTTGGCTAAGTAGTCATTTACCGTAACGATTGTTACGCCTTTTCCGGTAAGTGCGTTAAGGTAGGCAGGAAGTGTTGCAACCAAAGTTTTGCCTTCTCCTGTTTTCATCTGGGCAATTCTTCCCTGATGAAGTGCAATTCCGCCGATTATCTGTACCTTGAAATGACGCATTCCGAGAACTCTTTCCGAAGCCTCCCGAACTGTCGCAAAGGCATCGGGCAAAATGTCATCAAGCGTTTCACCGTTTTTCAGTCTTTCTTTAAATTCTTTTGTTTTATTTTTCAGTTCCGTGTCAGAAAGAGCCTTGTACTCGTCCTCTTTTTCCAAAACAGAGTCCGCAATTTTATCAAGCAACATAATCTGGCGTTCGGAATAACTTTTAAATAGTTTAAACATCATTTTTCCCTTTCTGTAAAACAATCAGTAAGAGTTTATCACGCTTTTAAATTGATGTCAAATAAAAAAGCCCCATCACGCTTTTTTAAGTGGATAAGGCTTTTGTTCATCTGTTAAATCAAGCAGAAAGTCTGTGCTTGTGCCGTAATATTTTGCAAGTATCACGATGTTTTCACCGGTTGGAACAAGTGTTCCCTTTTCATATTTTGAAAGAACACTTTGGTTTATCCCCGTATCCATTTGAACCTTCAACTGAGTGAAGTCTTTTGTAACTCGTATAAGTTTTAGGTTTTTCAACAAAACCGCCTCTCTTATTCATATATTTACTATTATATACATATAGTAACTAAAATATTCTTGACAAATATAAAAAATGTTTATATAATATGACATATTTGAATATTTCAGGTGGTGATACCGTGAAAATTTCGCTTATTGTCCCTTGTTATAATGAAAGTGAAGCCTTGCCGATATTTTACTTTGAGGCTAAAAAAGTACTGAGTCAAATGGCTTGTGAGTATGAATTTGTTCTTATTAATGACGGCTCAGCCGATTCTACATTGGAAGTTATGAAAAGTCTTGCAAAGGAAGATTGCTTTGTGAAATATCTTTCTTTTTCCCGCAATTTCGGGAAAGAGTCGGCAATGTTTGCCGGTTTTTGTAATGCGACAGGCGACTATATTGCGGTTATGGATGCGGATATGCAAGATCCTCCGTTTCTTTTACCCAAGATGCTTGAAATTTTGCAAAGCGGCGAATATGACTCTGTTGCAACAAGGCGTGCTGACCGCACGGGAGAACCAAAAATCAGAAGTGCCTTTTCTCGAATGTTTTACAAGATAATCAACAAAATATCCGACTCCGGCATAGTAGACGGTGCTCGTGATTTCAGGCTTATGACCCGAAACATGGCAGAGGCTATTGTTTCAATGAACGAATACAACCGATTTTCAAAAGGAATTTTCGGTTGGGTCGGTTTTAAGACCTGTTGGCTTCCTTATGAAAATGTCGAGAGGGTTGCGGGTAAAACAAAATGGAGTTTTTTCAAACTTTTTAAATATGCTGTTGACGGAATTATAAATTTCTCACAGGCTCCGCTCAATATTTCTTCGGTTTTCGGCATTTTTATGACTCTTGTTTCGTTTGTATTTTTAATTGTTATTTGTGCTAAAAAGTTAATATTCGGAGATCCTGTCGCCGGTTGGGCATCTCTTATTTGCGTTATTGTTTTTATTGGAGGAATACAACTTTTTTGTTTGGGAATTATCGGTGAGTATTTGGCTAAGGTATACCTTGAAAGTAAGCACCGCCCTCATTATATTGTTTCGGAAACAAATTATGAAACAGCGGAAAGGATAAGATAAATATGGATAACATTACTAAAAACAAAAACATAAAAACCGCCACTGTTTTTTCCTTTGTCGCAGCAATTCTACTTGTTATACCATGGATAATTACAGGTAAAGGGATATTCTTCGTATATGGCGATTATATAACCCAGGGGTTCACATTTGGTGAGAGCATAAACCGTGCAATTAAGACACTGAGTTTTTCTTGGGATTGGACATCTGACCTCGGTGGTTCTGCTTTGGGGACGGCACTTGGTTATATGACATATAATCCCCTTTTTTTGTTTACCCTTTTGTTTCCTTCAAAGTTTTTCCCTTATTTATCAGGTCCCATGATTATAGGACTTTTGACTTTTGCAGGATTTTCATCTTCGCTTTTTATGAGCAGATACATCAAAAACAAAAACGCATTGATTTTAGGTACTGTTTTATACACTTTTAGCGGTTTTACTGCTCAGTTTTTTATATTTCCCATGCTTTTTCCGGGCATTGCATATGGTCCGCTGCTTATATGGGCTATTGATGAATACATTGAAAACAAACGCAGACTTGTTGTCTTTTTGGCAATGTTTTTGTGTGTGTCGCTTTGGTATAGCCAGTGCTTCGGAATATGTGTGTATTGTATAATATACTTTTTCTGCAAGGTAAAATTTAAATTCACTTTTGAATACTTTAAAGACCTTTTTGTGCTGATATTTGAGGGTCTGCTTGGTGTTCTTGTTTGGGCAGTTTTGCTGTTTCCTCAAATTTATATTGCTACTACCATACCCAGAGTTTCAGAATTTAGTATTAATCTGCATCAATTATGGACATATATGCATTATCCGCTTGTATATATAATGATTTTTTGCGGTTTCTTTATGCCTCCGGAATTATCGGCTACTAACCGCTCAATTTTGCCGGAAGTATCATACGCAAATATTGCACTGTATCTCCCTATGGTTGGAATGAGTTTTGTCATTGCATACTTACTTAATAAAAAGAATTACAAAAATCATTTGTCTAAGTTTGCAATTGTTTTGATGGTTTTTATAATGATACCTATACTTTCTGTAACATTTTCAGCTTTCCGTGGCGATTTTTCAGGAAGATGCTTCTATATGTTTGAACTTATTTTGGCACTTTTAAGTGCTAAATGCATTGACGATTTTACGCAGGACAATGACGCAAAGAAGATTAAAATAGGTGCTTTTTGCGGTCTGTATGTTGTCCCGATTGTTCTTATTTTAAATGTTGCATATAGGTTCGTTTTTAAAGAAAATATTATAATAAACAAAACATTGTTTTTAGTTTACTCTGCCGTAGAAATTGTAGGGATTTTGACAGTTTTATTTATTTTTAGAAAAGGCAACGCCAATATTCCCAAAAAATTGGTTGTGTGTTGCACCATATTTGCTTTGGCTTTGTGTCATGGCTCACTTGCATTTACTATGGGAGGTGTTGAATCACCTTCTGTCATGTTGGAATCTTATATCAATGCAGAAGAAAATATCGTTATACCTGACGGGGAGCACAGGATTTCTTCTTACAACACATTTCAAAATATTGCCGTGCAACTTAACAAAAAGAATGCATCGTACTTTTCAAGCATGATAACGGGGTCAATATATTCTTTTTATGATAATCTGTCTGAAAATGTTTCGGAAAACACAAAGCATCTTGAACCCGACTGGAAACATCTTCGATCGTTTTTAGGTGTCAAATATGTTATTGTGGGAAATGAAAACATCAAAACTAAATTTAATAAAGAAACTTCCGATGCAATCGCTTCGCAAAATGATTTAGAATTAACAGAACAAACAAAATACTATGATATTTACGAAAACAAATATGCACTTCCGTTCGGATTTTGCTTTGACAAGTACATTTCTCAAGACGATTGGGATAAAATCGACTATGAAAACAGACCCAAGTCAATCTTAAAAGGTGTTATTTTAAATCCCGAACAGGAGGAAAAGTTTTCGCCATTCTTAGATAAAGTTTCAAGTTATGACCTTACGGATTTTAGCGAGGAGTCCTTCTGTTCTGAATATGAAAACTTAAATAGTTCCGCTGTTTCATATTTCGAGTCTAAAAAAGACGGTTTTGTTGCAAATCTCGAAGCAAAAAAGGATACATTGTTAGTTTTCTCTGTGCCGTACGACAAAGGTTTTCGTGCCTATGTAAACGGAAATCTTACTTTTATAGAAAATGTTTCCGGCGGAATGTGTGCCGTGCCTGTATCCGAGGGATATAATGAAATAGAATTTAAGTACGAAACGCCTTTGTTAAAGGAAGGAATTTATGTTTCGGCGGTTTCAATTATTATTCTGTTAATTTACATTGTCGCAGTAATATCAAAAAAACACAAGAAAGATTAATTTTATTAAAAAAAAGAGGCAGTCGCCTCTTTTTTCGTGTGACTAAAAAGTACGCAGAACGGACAAACTGAACCCGAAGGTGTACGAAGGTACTCCGAGAGGTGAAGTTTGTTCGTAGCATAAAGCATAAATTTTTAAAAATTCGTTTTTAACGAATTTTTTCTTTATTTTGTTTGAAAAAACAAATCTCTTAATCTGTGATTGTATAGATTTAAGGTGCTTTATGCGGTCGGGCGTTTTTTACAGCCCTCGGGCGACTAAAAAATCGTGCAGACCGGACAAACTGAACCCGAAGGTGTACGAAGGTACTCCGAGAGGTGAAGTTTGTCCGTAGCATAAAGCATAAATTTTTAAAAATTCGTTTTTAACGAATTTTTTCTTTATTCTGTTTGAAAAAACAAATCTCTTAATCTGTGATTGTATAG
>JAZLFH010000063.1:0-9613 GCA_045615705.1 Clostridia bacterium | reverse complement strand
ATTATAGAAACAGGCATGGATATACAAAATGCGAACACATTAATTATAGAAAACGCCGATAATCTTGGACTGTCGCAACTTTATCAGTTAAGAGGACGAGTAGGAAGAACTGATAAAATGGCTTATGCTTATTTGACTTTTAAGCCAAACAAAGAACTTGATGAAATTTCCGAAAAACGATTGAGAGCAATTAAAGATTTTACGGAATTTGGTTCCGGATTTAAAATTGCTATGCGAGATTTGGAACTTAGGGGAGCAGGAGATGTCTTAGGAATGAGTCAGCATGGCTTTATGGCAACTGTCGGATATGATATGTATTGCAGAATCTTGGAAGAAACCATAAACGAAGCTATGGGAAAACCTGTGAAAGAAAAGGATAACAATGTTTCGATAGATTTATTTATAAGTGCATTCATACCCGAAAACTATGTTCCTTCGGCAGATTTAAGAATGGAAATTTACCGGAAAATTGCCACAATTCAGGAAATTGAAGATGCGAAAGAAACAGAAAATCAAATAAAAGACAGATACGGAAAACTTCCCAAAGAAGTGAAGAGACTTATAGATATTTCACTTTTAAAAAAGGATTGCAAAGAAGCAGGAATTTTTGAAATAACTCAAAATGATGCAGGAATATCATTTAAAATTGATAAAAATAACCCACCGGACTCTGATAAAATATCAAAACTTGCTTCAAAATTTAAGGGAGGAATACTTTACGGAGCGGGAGAAAAACCATATATATTGCTAAGAAATAAGGCATTTCTGAATCAAGATCTAATTTTTATTGTTAATATTGTGTTACAATGCTTGAAAAAGGAAAAAAAATAGTTTATACTGTAAAAACAAATCTGTGTGTTAAATTTTGTTAAAGTAAAGGAGAGATTTTTATGAAAAGACTACTTGCATTAGTGGTTGCAATCGCATGCATGGTATGTATGTTTGCAGGTTGTGCAAAAAAAGGTTACAAAGCCGATTCTGTTATTATGACAGTTGACGGAGAGAAGGTATATGAGGCAGAATACCGTTTCTTATATGCCCTCTATGCATTCCAGTATAATTTGTATTATGGCGAGGAATTTGCCGGCATGGATACCGGAGACGGTACAACATTAGGTCAGCAGATTTCCGACTACGCACTTGACAGTACAGAGGCATACAAAATTCAGTACATTAAGGCAAAGAAAGAATACGGAATTAAAGTTAACAGCAAAGAATTTAAAGAAACCGCACAACAACAGAAGAAGATTTTTGTTGTTCAGGCGTTCTATGACGGCGAGGAAGATGTTCCGGAGAATTACACAGACGATCCGGCTCTGTATGAAAAACTTTACAAAGAAACATATGATAAGTTCAAGGAACAGTTCCTTGATGTATTTGATGTAGAGGACAAAGCTGTTGATACACTTTTTGAGTGGAGTGAAGCTTCTGTAAGACTTATTGATGCAGCTGTTCCTGTTTCGGAAATTCCTGATTCGGACATTCAAGCAGATTTTCTTGATAGGTATTGGAAAGCAAAACACATTCTCATAAAAACAAATGATGATGCGGAAGCTGGAGATGTAGTTACCGAAGAGCAGGCCCTTGCTCGTGCAAATGAAGCATTGGCAAAGATTGAAGCAGGTACATCATTTGAGGATGTTGCCAAAGAATACAATGAAGATCCCGGCGAAGATATTGAAACAGGATATATTTTCACAGAGGGAGATATGGTACCCGAATTTGAGGAAGCAACAAAGAATCTTGAAATTGATGCTTATACAAAGGCTCCCGTTAAGACAGATTACGGTTATCACATTGTAAAGAGATATGATTTCACCGAAGAAGATAAGAATGAATACAAGAAGGAATTTCAATCATCTAAATATAGCGAAATGGTTGAAAAATGGATTGACGAAGCAAACACAGAGAAAAAAGATGATATAATTAACGCCTTCACCGAGAGAAATGTAAAGGTTGAAGAACAAGAAGAGAATGATGTTCTTCCTCCGGAAAATGAAGCAGAATAATCTGTAAAGACAAAAAAAGACTCCGTCAGGAGTCTTTTTTCTGTTGTTTCCGTTTCTTATTCGGGTTTCCTTTTTTTACCGGAACTCGATAAATGTCGTTGTAAGATTCAGCTTCCGTGATGTCTTCCGGAATAGTTGGAGTAAGACCTGTACATTCGGTAGTTGAAACGGTATTTAAAAAATCAATTTCGGAAATATTGTCTTTATTGTCAGCCATATTTATACCTCCTGTATAAGTATTAGCAAAAAAATATAAAAAATTCTAAAAAATATTGTTAAAGTAGTGCTTTAATGATATACTGAAAAAGTAGGGGGTAAAGCCTGTGAAAAAAATAAAAACAGCACTGTCGGTTGTTATAATATTTGCCGTATGCTTTTCTATGTCGGGGTGCAAGAACAAAAAAAGACCAACAAATGAAACAACAAATGTTGAAAACGGAGTTTACCCGATAAACCTCGAAACGGAAACTAAGTTTATGAATAAGGTCAATGACGATGGTATCATTGTCAGTGCAAGTTGCACCGAGGTTTCGCCTGTGCAGGAGTCGAACAGAAAACCAACAGAACTTTCGGCTTCACTCAGAAAGTATAATGCTAATAATTATGAAAAAGTAAAGAAAACTTATGATGAATATGTTAATTTATATAAGAAGAACAAAAGTACGCAAAAGTATTTTTACGATTTGAAAGTTGATGTAATCAGAGCGGATACAAAAGTCGTTAGCCTTTTGCAATCCGAAAATTACTTTTCAGGCGGTACACATTCAAATATTTTTTATAAAGGGATAGTTTTTGACACACAAACAGGTAAAGAATTAGTTTTGGAAGATGTCTTGACAAATACTGAAGGCTTGGCGGAAAAAACAAAAGAAATTCTGATGAATAAGTACGAAGATGTAGTGTTTGTTAATCTTGACACAACGCTTAACTCCGGATTGGACAAAATTGCGTGGACTTTGACGAGTCAAGGAATAACATTTTATTTTAGTCCTTATCAGATTGCTTCTTACGAAAACGGATCATTTACAGCAACGATTTTATTTAAAAATGAACCTGATTTATTCAATTCTTATTATGTTCAAACACCCGATGAGTATGCAATGTGTATAACCAATGAAGAAAGTATAGATTTTGACCTTTTTGACGATAACAAAGTTGATAAAATAAACATTTTAAAAGAAATGGCAGATGATTCAATATCATACGACACATTGATTGTAAGCGTAAACGGAAATGAAATTTCGGAAAGCGAATATTATTTCTCGTATGACGCCTATATTGCACACACAAAAAACGGAGACTACTTATATGCGGAAATCATGCAAGAGGACGATTTCAGAAAACTGCTGGTATATGATTTAAACAGTAAAAATCCTTTTAAAGTAGGTGCTCTTGAAAATACGGGTTTTTATGAACATCTCGAAAAGAACAATAGTTTAAAACGCAGATGTTTTGCTGATGTAAAGACATTTACGCTTTCAACGAGGTTCGATATTTTAAGCACTTATGAAGCAACGAGAGTGTACCATTTGGGCGATGACGGAATGCCGGAAAGCGACCAGAAATATTACAGCATAGAAGATGATATTACACTTAAATCAAAGCGTACAATAGAGGCAGAACTTTTGGACAGCAAAACTTTAGAAAAAAAAGGAACAAGAATTGCAGTTTTAGACGGTACAAGATACCATTTGGTAAGAACAGACGGGGAAAAATATGTTGACGCTACGCTAAATGACACAAGAGCGGTCAGACTTAATTGTCAAAGTGATGTATGGCCGCAAATAGTCAATGGCTTTGATGCACAGGAAATTTTTGACGGACTTAAATATTCAAATTAAAAGCACCTTTTGGTGCTTTTTTATTGAAATAAAAACTTAAAAGCGTAAAGGCTTTAAATATTGCTTGATTATACGGGTGCTTATACTGTTTGCGGGTTATTGTACAAATAAAAAAGATGTGATATTATATTATTGTAAATTTTTTCAACAGAAGGGGAAATATATCGTGAAAAAAACGCTGTCTTTTTTGCTTGCAATATGTTTGTTGCTTTCTTTGTTTGCAGGGTGTTCGTCAAACAACTTTCAACCTGCAAAGTACTTGCAGGATAAAAATGTTTATCCAAGTGTTACAAAGATGATTTTTAATATATCTTCGGATACCGCAAATATAAATTTAAGTGATGTAAAGACGGAACCACCGTATATCAATGAGAACGGCGTTGTATTTGTTCCGCTTAATTTATTGTGTGAAAATTTGGGAGCAACCGTAAATTGTAACGAGTCCGACAGAATTGTTTATGTTAAAACAAATGACACAAATATTGAAATTTACTTTGATAAGGAAACAATAACGGTAAACGGTGAGGAACTTTTCAATCAGGAGAAACCAAAAATTTCAAATGACACTGTTATGATACCGTCAAAAACCATTTCAAAAGTTTTAGGAGCGGAAGAAAGGTACGATTACGAAAAAAACAGAGTTATAATAAGCAAAAGAATCTCACCTACAAAGTGGGATGTAAACACAGATATGCTTAAAGAAATAAAAAAGTTTGTCCTCAAAAAAACTGCTGAAAATTCATCGGGATACGGCGGAAAAGTTCCGCATGGCACCAACAGAGGCGGCAAATATAAACTTATGGACAATCCCGGATGGGTAGCGGGATTTTACACAGGACTTAATTATCTTTGTTATGATTGGAGCAGAGATAAAAAGTATATTGAGTATGCGAAAGAGGTTTTCCCAATGCTTACGGACTACCTCTATAACGATCCTGAATTTTATCATCATGATCTTGGATTTACATTTATGCTTTCGTACTATCAAGATTATATTTTAAACAAAACGGAAGAATCAAAAAAGGTTGTTATTGACGCGGCAAATGTTTTGATGAAAAGATTCACAGATAAGGGATATATACGAGGATGGAATAATTGGGGAGGCCCAAACGATGCTTTCGGACGCAATAACAGGTATCGTATGATATGTGATTCCATGTGCAATATACCTATACTTTTTACAGCGTCAGAACTTACCGGAGATAAAAAATATTACGATAAGGCGGTATCACAAGCAGACCTTACGCTAAAATATCTTGTGAGAGATGATTTTACAACTACACATACATTTGTGTTTGACTCGGACGGCAATCCGTTGTATCAGCAACAGTATCAAGGTGCGTATGATACTTCGTGCTGGAGCAGAGGTCATGCATGGGTAATAAACGGTATGGCACAAGCTTATAAATATACAAACGATGAGAAATATCTTCAAGCGGCAAAAGACCTTGCGGATACATATCTTATAATGAGTGATGACGATTTAATTCCGCATTGGGACTTTGTGTTTAAATCAAACAATTCGGAGCCAAGAGATACTTCGGCTGCATCAATTACAGCGTGCGGGCTTTTGGATATTTTTGATTCCACCGGAGATGAATTTTATAAAGATACCGCATATAAAATTCTGTGTGTACTTTATGCAAATTACAGTTCGGCTGATGAACCGAACAAGCAAGGTCTTATAAATCACGCCACGGGAAATAAACCTCAAAATCAAAACATAGATGTTTCTCTAATTTACGGAGATTACTATTTTGCACAACTGACCGACCGTTTTTGTTCGCCGGAGAAATATTGATAATATTTTAAGGAATAATATGAAATCATTTCCGAAAAAAATATTAACAAATTATAGACAAACAGGATGTGCTGTGATAAACTATAAGTTATAAATGTGTATTGTGAATAACTATAAGAAAATTATAAATTTGCAGCATCTCGTGTTAAAAAAATGGTGCGACAAATTTTCGACATACCGTATTACTTGTGGTGATAAATATATAAACGGAGGTATTGCAGTGTATAACAAATACATAAAACGCACACTTGATGCACTTCTGTCGACAATATTGTTTTTGTTGACAAGCCCGCTTTTTTTGATTTTATGCGTGCTAGTCAAATTCAATTTAGGTTCTCCGATTTTTTTCCGACAAAATAGGTCTGGCAAGGACAAAAATGTTTTTCAAATTATAAAATTTCGAACCATGACAGACAAACGAGATGAAAATGGTGAATTATTGCCGGATGAGATGCGGCAGACAAAGTTTGGAAGAATATTAAGATCAACTTCTCTTGACGAACTTCCTCAATTGCTTAATATTATTAGAGGAAATATGTCGATAATAGGACCAAGACCACTTCCACCTGTTTACAATGACTATTATATCGGAGAAGAAAACCTAAGATTTGAAGTTCGTAGCGGATTGATTCCTCCGGATGTTCTTTTTAACAGTATTCAGCCGACTTGGGATGAGCAATTTAAGCATGAAGTTTATTATGCGAAAAACATTTCATTTGTTACAGATTTAAAGGTGTTCTTTGCAGTTTTCAAGGCTCTTTTCAGCAGATACAACTCCGACTATGGTGAATATGTTCGTCATGCACTGTATGAAGAAAGAAGTAATGTAAAAGCAGAATAAATCTACATAAATCTACTTTTATATCGGATTTATTATTGAAAAAGGTGTAAAGATATGTTATATTATTTCGTATAGGGAGTGAAGTATTCGTGAAAATCGCCATTGTTGCATCACATGGGCGTTCTCTTGTCAATTTAAGAGGTGAACTAATTAAAGATTGGGTCAAACTTGGACATGAAGTGGTCTGCGTTTCCATTGAGCCGCTCGAAGAAATGCAAGAAATGATAAGTGAACTCGGTGCATCTTATGTACAAGTTTCGGGAAAAAGAACCGGAACGAACATATTTCAGGATTTAAAAATGATTCGTGAATATGAAAAAATGTTCAAACGAGAAAAACCCGACATTTGTTTTTTGTATATGGCAAAGCCCTTGGCTTATGGAGGAATAGCTGCCATTAGATGCGGAATAAAGCACGTATATGTATTTCACAACGGAATGCAAATGGCATTTTTTTCAAAAGGAATTAAGAATGCTGTTTTAAGAGTGATTTTGAAATTCTTATACAGAAGAGTTCTTCCCAAATGTGAAAAGGTGTTCGAAATGTGCCACAGTGATGAAAAACGCCTTCTGGATTGGAAAATGGTAAAGAGAGAAAATTTAATCTATGTTGAAGGTTCCGGAGTAAATATGGAAGAGTTTAAAAGAGTGTCGCTTCCGAAAGAACCGGTAGTCTTAATGCTTGCTCGTCTTGTTTGGAGCAAGGGAATAAGAGAATACATAGAAGCCGCAAAAATAGTAAAAAAAGACCATCCGGAAGTCAGATTTATGCTTTTGGGACCACTCGATGAAAATGCAGAAGCTCTTTCAAAAGAAGAACTTGACCGGATTGTTAATGAAGGTATCGTCGAGTATTACGGATATGCTTATGATGTAAGACCTTACATCGAAAAATGCTCAATTTTTACGCTCCCGTCATATCACGAGGGAAAGGGTAGAGCAATATTAGAGGCAGAAGCAATGGCAAGACCCATAGTTACAACAAATGCACCCGGTTGCAGTGAAACTGTTATAGACGGCGAGAACGGTTATATTGTCGAAGTAAAAAGTGCACAGGCACTTGCCGATAAGATTTTGGTTTTGGCACAAGACGAAAAACTTCGTGAAGAGATGGGTGAGAAGTCATATCAACTTTGTCTTGAACGCTACGATGTGAGAAAAGTAAATCATAATATTTTAAAGGCTATGTCTTTAATTTAAGGAGTCCTTGTTTTGAAAGACGAAATCGTTACGGTAATAATCCCTGTCTATAATTATGAAAAGTACTTAAATCTTTGTATAGACAGCGTATTAAATCAAACATATAAGAATATTGATGTAATACTTGTCGATGACGGCTCTACCGACAGTAGCGGCAAAATATGTGATGAGTATGCACATGATGACAGAGTAAGAGTTATTCATAAAGAAAACGGCGGACTTTCAAGTGCAAGAAATGCCGGTATGAAGATTGCACAAGGAGATTGGGTTACTTTTTTAGACAGCGATGACTTCTTAAAAGAAACTTTTGTTGAAAGAACACTTTTGACAGCAAAAAAATATGATGCAGATATTGTACAAGCACTTATGGACGAAGGTACAGATCGCAAATTTAAGCCTGATAAAAGCAAAGAACCACTTGTTATTACACCAAATGAGGCAATAAAGAATTTTGATTATAAAGTAAGTGCATGTTCAAAACTTTTCAAAAGAGAAATCGCAGATGCAGTAGAATTTCCGGAAGGCTTAATTCATGAAGATGATGCTACATATTACAGATTTGCGTATAATGCAAAAAAAGTGTGTATCCTTTGGGAGTATCTGTACTACCGTTATTTTTCCTTTGGCGGTATAATGAGAAATAACAAAAAAAATAAAAAGACAGATTTTATTACGGTTTATAACGAAAGAATAAAGTTTTTTGAAGAAAAAAAAGACGAAGATCTTTTAAGGGCAACTCACGACAGGTATTGCTTGGTGTTAATGCTTTGGTATATAGCATTTATTAAAGAGGACACTAATAAAGATGACAGACAAAGAGTCCTTGATTTGTTTTACAGCGAAAGAAATCTCATAAAAAAAGACAAGAATGTTCCAATAATGCACAGACTCAGATATTTGATTTTTGCAATATCGCCGAACCTTGTTACTCGTGCAATACTTTTATTGCATTTGCGTTGATAGGGTGGGCAGTGTCATTGAAAATACTATTAATTTTAAATGAAGAGTGGAATGACCGATTACACGGAAACAATAATGTTACGAATTGGTTTTTTGGCATGAAAAATGTGGAGTTTGCAAACATATATTGCAGCCCGGAATTGCCCGAAAACAAATGTTGTAAAAAATACTTTCAAATAAGCGATTCAATGATGGCGAAAAGTATTTTTAAAGGAGTAGCCGGAATTCCTATCTACTATGATGATTATCCTGAATATGATTCTTCCGTTAAATCCGAGGGAGAGGAACTAAAAGGATTTTATTCCAAAATGAAATCGTTAGCATCGGAACCTGTAAGAGCAATCAGAGATCTCATTTGGCTGTTCGGAAGATACGATAAAAAAGCTTTAAAAAAGTTTATAGATGATTTTAATCCCGACATAGTATTTACACAAAGGCTTGCAACGGTTAAACTTCTTAGGCTTGAAAGTATAATAATGAAAATGACGGATGCACCGTTTGTGGCATTTACCGGAGACGATGAATATTCGCTGAGACACATCAGTTTTTCCCCTACATTTTGGCTTCGGAGACTCAATCTCAGGCGATGGTTCAGAAAAGTTGCGAAGAATTATAAACTGTATTACACTCATTCGAAAAAACAAGCAGATGAATACAATAAACTTCTTAACATACCTACTAAAACAATTGCAAAATGCGGAAATTTTGATGAGAAAAATGTTCACAAAGATTTGCATGACCCAATTAAAATCGTTTATGCCGGTCAGTTATACTGTAATAGGTGGAAGACACTTTCAAAACTTGCAGAGGCATTAAAGACAGTTAATAAAGAACAGACAAGAATCATTCTTCAAATATACAGCCGAGCAGAACTCACTGATAAGCAGGACAAACTCTTAAATGATAAGAAAAATGTCTTTTATATGGGTGGTGTTTCTCCGGATAAATTGCCGAAGGTGTTT
>JAZLFH010000062.1:0-14272 GCA_045615705.1 Clostridia bacterium | reverse complement strand
AATGCAGCAAAAGAACCACATATAGTAGATACGGCAAACTTTTTAAATGCCATGGGTGCAAACATTAAAGGTGCAGGTACTGATACTATAAGAATAAGAGGCGTAAAAAGTATGCCGGGCGGTACATACAGCATCATTCCGGATCAAATTGAAGCAGGAACATACATGATTGCGGCAGCTGCAACAGGCGGAAATGTTCTTATCAAAAATGTTATTCCGAGGCACATGGAATCGCTTACTTCAAAACTTAAAGAGGCAGGAGTAATTGTCGAAGAATATGACGATTCAATAAGAATTGTCAGAGATGGTGAAATCAGATCAACCACAGTTGTTTCAGTACCTTATCCGGGATTTCCGACAGACCTTCAGCCACAGATGGTTGCGTTTTTGTCAATGGCAAAGGGGACAAGTATGGTTACCGAAACTGTTTTTGAAAACAGGTTTCAGTATGTCGCCGAGTTAAAAAGACTTGGAGCGGATATTAAAGTAGAGGGAAGAACGGCAATCATAACCGGAAAGAATACCCTTTACGGGGCCCCTGTTGAATCCACCGATTTAAGAGCGGGAGCAGCTCTTGTAATTGCGGCTCTCGGGGCAGACGGGATTACGGAACTTGGCGGATTGAATCATGTAGACAGAGGATACTACAAGATAGAAGAAAAACTTAAAAAAGTAGGAGCACATATAGAAAGAGTGTCGGTTGATGATTAGACTTTGTACTTTTGCATCGGGAAGTAGCGGGAACTGTACGCTGATAGAGTCTGATACAACTAAAATTTTGGTTGACTGTGGAATAAGCGGAAAAGCAATTTGTGAAGAACTTAAAATGTCAGACATAGAGCCCGACAGCATAGATGCGATATTTGTTACACATGAACATATTGACCATATAAAGAGCGTCGGCGTTTTAAGCAGACGCTTTAATATTCCTGTATATGCAAATGAAAAAACATGGATTGCAATGATGCCGGTTGTTAAAATTGCAAATGACAAGCTTTATAATGAATTCGTAAATAATACTTCATTACAAATAAAAGACATAACGGTAACTCCTTTTGAAACACCTCATGATGCCGTTTCAAGTGTTGGATACACTTTTTCATACAAAAATAAAAAAGTATCTGTGGCAACAGATATCGGATATGTAACACAGCACATTTTTGAAAACATTAAAGGCAGCGATATAATACTTCTTGAATCAAATCATGATGTTGAAATGCTCAAAAAAAATCCTAATTATCCCGAAACTTTAAAAAACAGAATTCTTGGGAAGTTTGGACATCTTTCAAATTCTGATTGTGCAAGGTTTACAGTTCCGCTTTTGGAAAACGGAACAAAAGAAATCCTTTTAGGACATCTTTCAAATGAGAATAACACACCGAAAATCGCTTTTTCAGAAGCCAAGGTGTATCTTGAACGGGAAGGTGCAAAAATAGGGAAAGACATAATATTAAATGTTGCATTGCGTAACGGAATGAGTGTAACTCAGGCGGTGTAGAATGAATATTACGGTTTTATGTGTAGGAAAAGTGAAGGAAAAGTTTTTTAAAGATGCAATAGAGGAGTATAAAAAGCGTCTTGGCAGATTTTGTTCTTTTGAAATCAAAGAAGTTCAAGATATAAAAATTCCTGACAATCCTAATGAGGCCCAAATGAAAGAAGTGCTTGAAAAAGAAGGCGAGATGATTTCAAAAAACATAAAAAGAGGTTCTTATATAATAAGCCTTTGTATTGAAGGAAAGAAATTTTCAAGTGAGAGTTTTGCCGAAAGTATTAAGAGTATTCAGCAAGAATCATCTGACATTGTTTTTGTGATAGGCGGATCTTTGGGACTTTCAGAAAAGATTAAACGAATGTCAAAAATTAAACTTAGTTTTTCCGATATGACATTTCCGCATCAATTAATGAGAGTAATTCTTGCCGAACAAATATATCGTGCATTTAAGATTATTAATAACGAAACTTATCATAAATAAAACCGCCATTTGGCGGTTTTATTTATGATTCCATATGCCGTCCCAAAAAACCGGCGGCACTTTGGGCTAACTTTTGTTCAACTTCTCCCATGCGAGAGTCATGTTCTTGCGCAACCATTACAACAGAACCGATCGGGTCGCCTTCCGAAATTATAGGAACAACAACTCCTGCAAAATATTTGTCTAAACCGTCTACGATGGGAACGGATTTTGAGTCATTGGCAGACATTAAAAATGTTGTCTTTTCGCTCATGTATCTTTCTACTTCTCCGCTGATTCTTTTTTCTGCGAGTTCTTTCTTGGGTACTCCTGATACTGCAATTACATTATCTTTATCGGTAATTAAAACTGCTTTTCCGCTTGTCTTTGAAAGAGTTTCCGCATATTCTGATGCAAATTCACCGAGTTCGCCGATAGGTGAATATTTCTTAAAAATAACTTCACCGTCTCTTTCCGTAAATATTTCAAGAGGGTCGCCTTCGCGAATTCTTAGTGTTCTTCTGATTTCTTTTGGGATAACAACTCTGCCGAGGTCATCTATTCTTCGCACAATTCCTGTTGCCTTCATCTTAATTCTCCTTTAAAATTTTGTTTACAAACCATATTATGTAACAAAGAGAAGTTTTTATCCCAATATATAATTGGCAAATATTGAAAAAAGAAGATGCAAAAAAATTTTTTGCATCTTCTTTTATTGAAAACAGCAGGTTTTATTCAAGATTTAATTTTTTTGAAAGAAAGTATTTTGTTATAAAAAAGTATAAAACTGCATATCCCATGTACAAAACATTTAACAAAACTAAGATTAACAAAATATTTGAAATTACTGCTTTGTTAAAGATGTTAATCAAAATCAGGTTTATAATTTGAGATATCAAATAAAGACCTATATAGGCACCGAAAGATGCCGTTATTTTCTTTTTGTCTACGCTGTGTCCTATTGATATGGAAGCAAAAAATTGCAAATTCGAAGCAACAACCGATACGACAGCGAGCAAAATAACTAAAAAGATTGCAGTTAAAATTTGAAAAATATCTTTCATATACATTGACAGGTCAGTTTCTAAAAACAATCTAAACAAATCACTAATCCCACGGAACAAATAGTAAGGGTTTGGGAATCCATATATAATAAACATCGAGTTAATCACTAAAAAGCACACAAAAATTCCCGTTATAGCCTGCCAAATAGTTGCAGACATGGTTTTACTTAGAATATGTTTGGACGGAGAAACGGGAAGAACATTTGTGAGATAGCCTTCTTTTCCGAAAAGATTACTTTTAAATCTTAAAATCGGAACAACTATACTCATTATTAATGTACCGAAGGTGATAAAACCGTACAATAAAAAAATTATTATTCTTAATCCGGAAAATGCAACACTTCCTTTTGCATATCCTCCAAACATAGGTCTTACAAGCAACGAAGAAATAATTCCGACAACGGCAGTTGCACCGAAAAGGGGAAGAAGAATTCTGCCCATCGCTTTAAAATCGTATTTAAAAAGTTTTCCTAACATTTGAATACCTCCCTAAAAAGTTCATCAACGCTTTTACCGTTTTCTTCACGAATGGAATCCACGGAATTTTTATAGACAATGTTTCCTTCTTTAATAAAAACGACCTCGTCCAAAACCTTTTCAACATCACTTATAAGATGCGTAGAAATAATTACAAGAGCATTTTCGTTATAATTCGAAATTATAGTATTTAAAATGTAATCTCTTGTAGCAGGATCAATTCCGCCAAGTGGCTCGTCAAGAAGATAAACAAATGCATTTCTACACATTGTAAGTATCAGTTGAACTTTCTCTTTTGTGCCTTTTGAAAGGGATTTGATACGGCAATTTCTGTCTACATTTAAGTCATCAAGCATTTTAAAAGCCTTTTCAAGGTCAAAATCATCAAAAAATTCGCCGTAATACACGACAATATCGGAAACTTTCATAAAATCGGGGAGAGGCACAGTGTCTGAAAGATAGGAAACAGTTCTTTTTGTTTCGATTCCTATTTTCTTTCCGTTTATAAGTATTTCTCCTTCTTGCGGAACCAAAAGTCCGGCAGCCAATTTCATAAGAGTTGTCTTTCCGCTTCCGTTAGGACCCAAAAGCCCTACAATTTTACCGCCGTCAAGTTTTAAATCAATTGAATTAACAGCGATTTTGTTACCGTATTTTTTTGTAAGTGAGTTGCACTCAAAAAGATAACTTTTCATAATTTCACACTCCTTAGTTTTCTAAAAGATTAACTACCTCGGATTTTGAATATCCGAGTTCTTTCATTTTTAACATAAATTCGTTGATTTTTAAAAGTGCGTAATCTTTTTTTTCATTTTCTATTTTTTTTGTGTCTTCGGTTACAAATCTTCCCAAAGTTCTTGAACTGTAAACGAGACCTGTCCGTTCAAGTTCAGATAACGCCCTTTGCATAGTGTTGGGATTTACACCAGCTTGCGCCGCTAAATCTCTTACAGATAAAAGTTTTTCTCCCGGCAATAGTTTACCGGAAATTATAAAAAATCGAACCTGTTCAATTATCTGTGTATAAATAGCACGATCATTTGAAAATAACCAATCCATACTGCACCTCCTTTGTATCATTGTATTAATCATCTAACACAATAATACATCTAAAATTCAGTTTTGTCAATAAGAATTTTAAAAATTAAAAAAAAGCAAATACTATTTATGATTTAAATGTATTTACTTGACATTATAAGGTAAAATTGGTATCATTACTTTGATGTATAGTACGCATTTTGGGAGAATTTATATGGAAAGAAAAGTTAATTTTAAAAACTTAATATTTCGTATTTTGACGATACTGTCGGCAATCTTGACATTTTGCCTTATGTTTTCTAAATGGATAAGAGTAATGGATGATGAGTCGATTTACGCAATTTTGAAAACAAACAGTGGAAGATTTTCGCTTTTTGAGTTATTAAGGCTTCTTGAAAAAGTAATTCAGAGTGCGGAAAACCGGATGCTGTCGTCCGCCGTTAATATTGTTTTTTTACTGGTGGTTTTTGCTGTTATTTTCTTAGTTCTTACCGTTTTTGAAGAACTGTTTTCTACCTCGGGAGCATACATTTCGGCAATTATCGGAGGAGTTCTTTCGTTAATTGTTTCCGGCTGTTATGTTATTGGATTCAATGTAATTTTATCTTTTGTATCAAATAAGACAAACGGGCTTACGGATGGTTTTGTTTTTATTGAGCCGTATCCATATTTTATCATTGCTTCGGCATTTTTTATGATAGTGTTTTCTATTATTGCAAAAATTTTGGACAAGAAGGGAGACGACAGTTGTGAAAAACAATATTAATGAAAAAAATCATTTGGTATTTGGCGGTTGCGACACCGTTGAATTAGCAAAAAAATATAAGACCCCTTTGTATGTGCTTGACGAAGGCATAATAAGAAGTAATTGCAAAAAGTTTAAATCGGCACTTGAAAAGTATTATGGCGATGGTTTAGTTCTTTTTGCGTCAAAGGCTCTTAATTGCCTTGAAACTCTCCGAATTGCAAGTTCGGAAGGGTTTGGAATTGATGCCGTTTCGGGGGGAGAATTATTTACGGCGATTAAGGCAAACATACCTACGCAAAAAATTTGCCTTCACGGAAATAACAAGTCCGAAGATGAATTAGAAATGGCAATTAAAAATAACATCAAAAGAATTGTTTCTGATGATTTTGATGAAATGGAAATCATTGATAGGATTGCAAAAGAAAATAATGTTGTGGCAAATGTAATGCTTAGAATAAAACCCGGAATTGATGCACATACTCACAGTTATGTACTTACCGGAAATGAAGATTCAAAATTCGGCGTTTCTCTTGAAACGGGAGAAGCACTTGAAACCGTAAAAAAAGCACTTTTATTAAAAAATGTAAAACTTACGGGTTTTCATTGTCATATCGGTTCTCAAATATTTGAAACAAAGCCGTTTTTACTTGCGGCGGAAAAGATGCTTGAATTTATAAAAAAAGTAAAAGAAACCACAGGGTTTGAGGCGGAAGACTTAGACCTTGGCGGAGGATTTGGAGTAAGATACACAGACGAAGATGAGCCACTTGAATTTGAAGAATTTATCAAAACTGTAAGTGTAAAGATAAAAGAGTTTACAGACAAAAACAACATAAAAAAACCCTTCTTAATGTTTGAACCCGGTAGGAGTATAGTGGGAGAAGCCGGTATTACTCTTTATACTGTCGGCTCCATTAAAGAAATTCCAAACATAAGAAAATATGTATCTGTTGATGGCGGAATGACCGATAACCCAAGGTATATGTTTTACAAATCAAAATATGAAATTACGCTTGCAAACAAAGCATCTCAAGAAAAAGACGATGTTGTTACCGTTGCAGGAAAGTGTTGTGAATCGGGCGACATAATCGGAGAGGGGATGCCACTTCAAACGGCTGAGCGTGGAGATATTTTAGCGGTATTTACAACAGGGGCGTACAATTACTCAATGTCGTCAAATTATAACAGAAACCCACGACCTGCACTTGTTGTTGTAAGTAACGGAGAAAGCAAAATTGCGATTAAGCGGGAAACATACGAAGATTTACTGAGGAACGATATATGAGTTTATACGGCATTTTACTAAATTTCATAGTGCTTTTTACTGCAATATCCGTGCATGAGTTTTCTCACGGGCTTGTGGCTTATTGGCTTGGCGACCCTACGGCTAAAAATCAGGGCAGGCTTACATTAAACCCAATATCACACCTTGATCTTTGGGGTGCCGTTTGTATGGTGCTTTTTAGGTTTGGTTGGGCAAAACCCGTTCCGGTAAATCCGATGTATTTTAACAATAGAAAACGGGGAATGGCATTAGTTGCCATTGCAGGACCTTTATCAAATATTTTACTTGCGTTTTTATCGGCTCTTATATTTATTCCGCTTTATATTCTGCTGCCTAAGTGGACATTTATTCTTGATTTGGTGAGAGTTTGTGCACAAATGAATATAATGTTTGCGATATTCAATCTCATTCCGTTTCCGCCTCTTGACGGCAGTAAAATTTTGGGTGCCGTGTTGCCTTATCAAACTTATTACAGACTTTTACAGTACGAAAGATACGGCACAATCGCACTTTTGATTTTATCATTTACCGGCATCTTGGGAAGAATTATAAGTGTTTTGGCATCTCCTTTATTTAATTTATGGTATAAATTTGTTATGTTATTAGTTGGGGTATTTGTAAAATGAACGAATTTTCCTTCAACATTGAAATATTTGAAGGTCCGCTTGATTTATTACTTCATTTGGTGCAAAAAAATAAGGTTAGCATCTATGATATTCCGATAGCGAAGATAACCGAACAATATTTTGAATACCTTGAAAAACTTCAAAATCTTGATATGGAATTATCGGGAGAGTTTATAGTGATGGCATCGCAACTCCTTTTGATAAAGTCTAAGATGCTTCTTCCGACACACGATGAGGACGAAGAAGACCCAAGGCAAGAACTCCAAAATGCATTAGAGGAGTACAAGAGATACAAGACGGTTGCAACTGAATTTGATGTACTTCTGCACGCTATGGACGAAGTCATTTTTAAAGATGCAGAGAATTTAAATTTACCTAAATTACCACCTGAAAATCCAAATATGTCGCCTAATTTACTGCTTGCTGCATTTTCCGATATTCTTTATCGAAATGAAGTAAAAAAACCTCTTTCACCCGAAACATTCAGGAGTGTTGTGGGCAGAAAAAGAGTGTCTGTCAGAACAAAGTGCAGATACATACTTGGTATGTTTACCAAAAAGAAGGAAATCGCATTTACAAACATATTTGACGAGATGGACGACCGAGGTGAGATTGTGGCTACTTTTTTGGCACTTTTGACCCTTGTTCACGAGAATAAAATAAAAGTTGAAAGTAAAGGTAAAAATATACTTTGTACGAAAGTGAGTGAAGGTTATGGAACCGACACTGAAAACATCGGTTGAAGCGGTATTGTTTTCAATAGGTGATGCAATTGAAATTGATAAAATTGCGGAATCTTTAAATAAAAGCAGAGATGAAGTTGAAAATGTTCTTTTAGAGTTACAAAGAGAATATGCGGACAGGAATTCGGGAATCAGAATTCTTCGCTTTGACAATTCGTTTCAAATGTCATCAAACCCCGATTGCTACGATGCAATCAGAAGTGTTACTCAAGCCAAAAGAAGAGCCGGACTTTCAACTTCGGCACTGGAAACACTTTCAATAATTGCATACAATCAGCCGATTACAAAGAGTGCGGTGGATTTTATAAGAGGCGTAGATTCTTCGTATTCAATAACAAGACTTTCCGAGCGTGAACTTATTGAAGAGGTAGGAAGAGCGGAAACTCCGGGTAGACCGATTCTATATGCTACAACGATTGAATTTTTAAGAAGTTTCGGTTTGTCATCGCTTGAAGAACTTCCATCACTTCCCGAAAAAGAAATTCAAGAGGTGGAAGAGTGATATATTTTTGGATTTTCACAGCAATAGTTATTATTTTCATATTGTTTGTAAAAATTGAATTCTTGTTTGTTGTAAATAAAACAGTTAATGCATCAATTATAATCTTTAACAAAAAGATACCGCTTGCAAAGAAAAAACTTTCAAAAAAAGAACTTCCGAAAGAAACACAGAAAGCAGAAAAAGTTGCACAAAAAGGCATTGACTATTTGAATCTTACTTTGGAAATAATCGGGAATTTTCGAGAATTCATAAGAAAAAGAATTAGGTTTGACAAATTGACGGTTGATGTTTCAATAGGTTTAGATGATGCACCTGCCACAGCAATTGCGGTAGGCAGTTTTTGGGGCATTATATATACTTTACTGGGACTTATAGACAGATTTATTACTATTTGTCCGCCTAATGTAAATGTTACTCCAAAATACAATGAGACGGCATTTTCATTTTATGCGGAAGGAATAATAAAAACTCGTACAGCACATATTATAAGCATTGGATTAATTGTGTTTATTAAATATTTAAAATATAAACGAATGGCAAAAAGAGAGGAGAATAAAAAATGAGTGAACATCCTATTGACGGCTTAATGCAGAATGCAATGAACAACATCAAACAAATGGTTGATGTTAATACCATTATCGGAGAGGCGGTTGAAACAGGGGACGGAACCGTTATTATTCCTGTTTCAAAAGTCGGGTTTGGATTTGCAGCAGGAGGAAGTGATTTTTCTCCGCGTCCGGTAGCGGAAAATGAAAAAGCACTTTTCGGCGGTGGAGCAGGTGCAGGAGTTTCAATTTCTCCTGTTGGCTTTTTGGTTGTCGGAAAAGACCAAATTAAATTAATTCCCATTTCCACTTCTAATGCACCGCTTGATAAAATCCTTGATTATGTTCCTACGCTGATAGATAAAGCAAGTAATTTTATAGCCTCTAAAAAGAAAAAGAACGAAAGCGAAGAATAATGCGACTTCAAAAATATATCGCAATGTGTGGTGTATGCTCAAGAAGAAGGGCAGAAGAACTCATTTTGGCCGGCAAAGTCAGAGTTAATGACTGCGTTATCACTAAAATGGGAGTAGAAGTTTCCTTAGATGATTCAGTTTATGTGTCGGGAAAATTAATTCTGCCCGAGAGCAAAAAGTACTACATAATGCTAAATAAACCCATTGGGTATGTATCTACTGCAAATGATGAAAAAAATCGAAAAACCGTGCTTGATTTGGTTAAGGATATACCGGCAAGGCTTTATCCGATAGGGCGACTTGATATGAATACATCCGGGCTTCTCCTTTTGACAAATGACGGTGATTTTTCAAATGCGGTACTGCACCCATCGTTTGAAACAGAAAAAACATATAGTGTTAAACTGGATAAAAACATACCGGATAATGTAATAAGAGAAATAGAAAAAGGCGTTATAATTGACGGTAGAAAAACTTCTTATGCCAAAATTAAAAGAGTTGCTCAAGATGAAGTCTTAATGACCATACACGAGGGCAGAAACAGACAAGTAAGAAAAAGTTTTGAAATTTTTGGCATTAATGTGATAAAACTAAAAAGAATTGCGATTTCAAGTCTTACACTAAAAGGATTAGATGAAGGAAAATGGCGACACCTCAGCGAAAATGAAATTAAATTATTGTACCGGAGGGAAGAATAATGTTTCGAGTTTCTATAATAGATAACGAGCAAGTGATAAAATCTGTTGTAAGCGAAACGGATGAAAATACTCGTATAGCTTGGGCTCAGGAGGGGGAAACTTCTCTCGGATATTGTGTTTTTAAAACAGACGGAGAAATTTTAAAAATAGATAACAGACGGGATATGTATGATGTAATAGTGCGTGCAGTTTTAAATCATCTTGATTTAAAAGATATCCATACAGCATATTCAAAAACACCAAAGGTTAACAAATTTCTGAAACTTATGGGATTTTCGGAAGAAAACGGAATATGCACTATTGATATTACAGAGTTTTTCGCAAGAAAATGTAAAAACGGGTGATTAAATGATTTTTAAAAATAAGATTAAGACAGCAATGATATTTGCACTTACAACGGCATTCTTGTCTGTTGTTGTGTACTATATCGGATATGCTATGGGTTATGACACAAACACCGCAATGACATTTGCTCTTGGATTTTCGCTGATTCTGTCTTTTTCATCATATTGGTTCAGCGATAAAATTGTATTAAAATCGTGCGGAGCGAGAGAAACTTCAAGAAGTGAAAATCCGGCACTCATTTCTATTGTTGAAAGAGTTTCAAACGAAGCAAAAATTCCCGTGCCGAAGGTTTACATTGTGGAGAACTCTACACCTAACGCCTTTGCAACAGGAAGAAATCACAAACACTCGGTTGTATGTGTTCACAGAGGACTTTTAAATGTCTTAGACAGCAATGAACTTGAAGGCGTTATTGCCCATGAGATTTCGCATATTAAGAACTATGATATTTTGCTTCAAACCGTGGCATCGGTTATGATTGGTGCGGTAATTATTCTTTCAAATATTTGGAGAAGATTGATTTGGTTTTCGCCTTCAAGGAGAAGAAGCGAAAAATCAAACGCAGCAAGTGTAATTATTACATGCATAGGACTTGTTTTTGTGATACTTGCTCCAATTGCAGGTCAACTTTTAAAAATGGCACTGAGCAGGAATCGTGAATATCTTGCAGATGCAACTGCCGCAAAAATTACCGGCAAGCCTCAAAGTCTTGCAAATGCACTTTTAAAAATTTCGGGAAATCCCACCGGAAACGAACCGATAAATACAGCAATAGAGGCACTTTATATATCAAATCCGATTAAAAGCGGACTCTCAAATTTATTTTCCACTCATCCGCCTATTGAAAAACGAGTGGAAGCATTACTTTCAATGAAGGAAATTTAAAATGACTGCAAACAATAAACTCAGCCTTTTAAGGCAAGAAATGAAAAAGGAAAATATTAATGCTTGCATTATACCTCAAATAGATCCGCATATGAGTGAGTATGTGGAAGATTTTTACAAACTAAGAGAGTATCTGTCGAATTTTTCGGGTTCGGCAGGTACTCTTGTTGTTACAGAAAATAAAAGCGGAATATGGACAGACGGAAGATATTATATACAAGCGGAAAACGAACTTAAAGGCAGTGAAATTAAACTTTTTAAAGCAAGCGAAAAAGAAACTGTAAGTTATGAAAAATGGCTTATAAGCGAACTCAAACAAAATGATACTGTTTCAGTAAACGGAGAGTTTATCTCAATAAAAAAATGTAAAGAAATAAAAAACACGCTTTTAAAAGGCGGTATTACACTTGATGTAACTCATGATTTTTCTTATATATGGAAAGACAGACCTAAAAAGTTAAAAAACAAAATCTTTTTGCACCCGATAGAATTTTGCGGAGAAACTGTAAAAAGCAAACTCGAAAGAGTCAGACGATATATGGACATAAATAAAATATCAATTTATCTTCTGCCGATTACAGATGCGGTTATGTGGTTATACAATATTCGTGGCAGAGATGTAAAAAATTCACCACTAACATCGGCATACGCTATTGTCAAAAAAGACAGTGCGTTTTTGTATATTGATAGAGTTCAAGCAGATAATGATATAGAAAAGGAACTTTTAAAAAGCGGGGTAACCGTAAAAGATTATAAAAGTGTCAATGAAGATATTTCTATGCTTAAAAACGAAGAAATTTTAGGTTGCGACTTTTTAAAAACAAATGCTCTTTTAACGGAGAATGCAGTTTGTTCGGTAAAGGATATAAATGATATTGTTACAACTTTGAAAGCTCAGAAAAACGAAACCGAACAAAACGGCATGAGAAATGCCGTAATTCGTGATTGTAAAGTGCTTTGTAAAGTTTTAAGTTGGATTTTTCAAAATAAAGAAAACGGTTTAAATGAGTACTCGATTTCCCAAAAAATAAACGAAATCAGACAAAAAGAAAAATACTATTTTTCAAACAGTTTTGATTCTATCGTTGCATACGGCAAAAATGGTGCAATGATGCACTATGCACCAAACGAAAGTAAGAACAGCGACATAATAGACGGGTCATTTCTTTTGATAGATACCGGCGGACAGTATTTAGACGGTACGACAGACATTACAAGAACTTTTGCCATAGGCGATGTTTCAAATGAAATGAAAAGAGATTTTACTCTTGTATTAAAGAGTGTATTATCTCTTATCGAAACAAGATTTGTTGCTTCTGCAACGGGAAGTATGTTAGATTCTGTTGCCCGTTATCCGCTTTGGCAATATGGCTATGATTACAGATGCGGAACCGGACACGGAGTAGGCTCTTTTTTAAATGTTCATGAAGGACCTCAGGCAATTACTCCAAAGAGCAAACTTCCTTTTAAAATCGGAATGACAATAACGGTTGAACCGGGAATATACAAAGAAAATGAGTATGGAATACGGACAGAAAATCTCTGCCTTGTTAAAAAAGACGAAACAACAAAAGACGGTATATTCTACCGCCTTGAAAACTTGTCGTATTGTCCGATTGACACAAATTGCATTGATAAAAGTTTAATGTCCGATGATGAAATAGAAAAACTAAATAAATATCATAAAAAGACAAGAGAAAAGATTTTGCCCATACTCGATGATGAAACGGATAAAAAATGGCTTATTAAAGCAACAGAGCCTATTTAAACGAAGTTGTACTTATAAGACAACAAATTATAATAAAAACTGCTGCTGCAATTACAAAAAGTGATGAAATAATAGTAGCCGACATAAAGTTTAATGCACGGCGAGAAAATCTTTTCGCTGTTTCTAAATCATTTCTTCTCACGGCTTGCTCACATTCGTGGGCAAAAACGATAGAAGGAATGCCCAAAATCAGATTGAAAAATAAAACAGTAGAAAGAATGGAACCTGTCATATGACTGTTTATGCAAGAAATATAAGGTTTTGCGTCTTGTTTTTCTTCCGGCTCTTCAATATCTTTGTAGGCTTGATTTTCCGAGTTGTCGAAAAAACCGCAAATTTTACAACGACCTTTTTGGTCAAAATCACTGTTTTTACAACGCTTGCATGTATTATTCAAGATAATCACCTCAACATCTCTATAATAATACATTAAAAGCAATAAAAGGTCAACAAAAATATTAGTTGATGATGATTGACTATATTAATTAAAAGTGATAAAATATGTAATAGATTACTATAAGAGGTACTTTATGAAAAAGTATGAAGATAACGAACAAAAAAATCAGTTTATCACCGACTTTCAGTTATATTTATTTAATGAGGGTACAAACTATAAAAGTTACGAGTTTTTAGGTGCTCACAAAGATGAAGCGTACGGAAAGAAGGGTTACAGTTTTGCCGTATTTGCTCCAAACGCAAAATCTGTTTCTGTTGTAGGAAATTTTAATGATTGGGATTATACCAAAAACATTATGAATCCTCAAAAAAACAGCGGCGTGTGGCACTGCTTCGTTGAAGGACTGAATAGTGGAGAAGCATATAAATATTACATTGTAACGAAAAACGGAGATGGTATCTATAAGGCTGATCCATACGCATATAAAAGTGAAGTAAGACCTCTTACGGCATCTGTTACTGCTGATATTGACTCTTATACATGGCATGATAAAACTTTTCTTAAAAGAAGAGAGAAAAACGCACCGTATAAAAAGCCAATACTTATATATGAACTTCATTTCGGTTCATGGAAGCGTCATGAGGATAACAGCGAATTTTCATATAAAGAAATGGCAGATGAACTTATACCTTACATTAAAGAAATGGGATATACTCATATTGAACTCATGCCAATGACGGAATATCCTTTTGACGGGAGTTGGGGATATCAGGTTACCGG
>JAZLFH010000061.1:0-6257 GCA_045615705.1 Clostridia bacterium | reverse complement strand
CAACATCTTTAACAAACTTATTATTTTCGATTCCGTTTGCAAAGTCGTCTTCCGAAACATTTGCCGCATATAGTATTGGCTTCATCGTAAGAAGAGAAATTTCTTTAACCAAAGATAATTCCTCATCAGTAAAAGAAAGTGTTCTTGCACCTTTTCCGGCGTCCAAAGTTTCCTTTATTCGTTGCCAAAGTTTTAATTCCTCGGCGTATTTTTTATCACCGCTTTTCATCATTTTAACGGTTTTGTCTATTCTTTTTTCAACGCTTTCAAGGTCTGCAAAAATAAGTTCAAGGTCAATCGTTTCTATATCACGCTTAGGGTCAACGCTTCCTTCAACATGGATTATATTTGAATCTTCAAAACAGCGTACCACATGAATTATCGCATCAACCTCACGAATATGTGAAAGGAACTTGTTCCCAAGACCTTCGCCACGGCTTGCACCTTTGACAAGACCTGCAATGTCAACAAATTCAACAACTGCGGGGGTAACCTTTAAAGGATTGTACATATCTTTTAAAACATTAAGACGCTCATCCGGAACGGCGACAACGCCAACATTCGGTTCAATTGTGCAGAAAGGATAATTTGCACTTTCCGCTCCCGCTTCCGTAATAGCGTTAAAAAGTGTGCTTTTCCCGACATTGGGAAGCCCAACAATACCCATCTTCATAAAAATGCCTTCTTCCGTTAACAAAAAGTTTTCATTTTGGTAAATAAATTACGCATAACAGATTATACAATAAAAATAAAGATTTAACAATACTGAATTTTGGTGTATAATAAAAAAGTAGGGAGGGATTATTATGCCCAAGCCAAAAACAATACTTATAGCAGATGATGATGCAAACATCTGCGAACTTGTCAGACTTTATTTGGAAAAAGACGGATTTGAAACAGTAGTGGCTTTTAACGGAGAAAAGGCATTGGAAATAATAAAAGAGGGAAACATTTCCCTCGCAATACTGGACATTATGATGCCTAAAAAGGACGGGCTCAGTGTGTGCAGGGAAGTCAGGTCGCTTTCAACATCAATAAAAGATACACCCATAATCATACTTACGGCAAAAGGCGAACCGTTTGACCGGGTTCTCGGATTAGAACTCGGAGCGGATGATTATGTGGTCAAGCCTTTTGAAAGCAAAGAACTTTTAGCACGAGTTAAAGCAGTCCTTCGGCGAAGCAGTAATGATGAAGAAGAAGTAAAAGAAATTAAATACGACAGTATTGCGATAAATCTATCAACATATCAACTTGTTGTTAAAGACGAAGTCCTTGAAATACCGCCTAAGGAACTTGAACTTTTGTATTTTTTGGCATCACACCCGAACAGAGTTTACACAAGAGAACAACTGCTTGAAGATGTTTGGGGGTTTGATTACTACGGCGACAGCAGAACGGTTGATGTTCATATTAAAAGATTACGCGAAAAAATAGAGGGAATATCTGAAAAGTGGACACTTAAAACGGTCTGGGGAGTAGGATATAAATTTGAGGTGAAGTAATTGCGAAGCCTTTTCGGGAAAGTACTGTGCGGTTATATAGCGGTGATGTTGCTTGCGAGTGCTGTTATGAGCGGATTTATGTTTCTGTTTTTGGGAAACTATGTTACTCGTGAAAAAAAACAGAATATCGTCCGTGAGGCAGAAAGAATTTGCTACTTCACAGAAGAACTTTTGAGCAATCAATATATAATTTCAGAAAACGAATATCAGCGTTTTTTGGATTGGAGCAGTAATTCTTTAAATGCAGAAATATTCTTGTTTGACCCGAATAAGTCAAACAAGGAACCGATAAAATCATCATATGTGGAAAAACACAGAAAAATTCACTGGGAAAAACTTGACGAAAATATCTTTACTGAAATCCGAAACGGAAACGAGGTAACAAAAGTAGGAACATTAAACGGTGTTTTTGAAAAGGAAAATCTTACGGTAATTTTCCCGATAAAAACAGAGGATTCCGTAAAATTAGCACTTGCCATAACTGTACCCGTACCGGAAATACGAAGAATAAGAACCGACATAATGATAGTATTTTTAATATCTACACTCATTGCACTTATTCTGGCAACAATTTTTGCGTATATAGTGTCCGTAAGAATTTCAAAACCAATAAAGGAGATGTCAAAGGCGGCGAAAAGAATTTCGGAGGGCGACTTTAACAAAAAAATCCCTCAAAGTTCTTGCACGGAAATAGCACAATTATCTCAAAGTTTTAACCAAATGACAGAATCCTTAAAGCAACTTGAAAATATGAGGTCCGGCTTTATTTCGGCGGTATCTCACGAACTCAGAACACCGATTACGATAATAACGGGATTTGTTGAAGGAATTTTAGACGATACAATTCCGCCTGACCAACAAGAAAAATACTTAAATATTGCACTTACCGAGAGCAGAAGAATGTCGCGTATCGTAGAAACTCTTTTGGGCATGGCACGGCTTGACAGCGGAGGACTTAAAGTAAATAAAACAGAGTTTGATATAAACAGAATGGTCAGAGAAATTGCCATAGGCTATGAGTCGGTTATAACAAACAAAAACATTTCGGTAAATGTTAACCTTGAAAGTGAAAAGTGTATGGTTTATGCCGACAGCGACCTCATACACCGTGTTATTGTAAACCTTATTGATAATGCGATAAAATATACTCCGGAAAACGGAAAAATAGAAATCGCAATAAAAAATATATCACAAAAAATTCATGTGAGTGTGTACAATACGGGCGTAGGAATAAAAGAAGAAGATAAAAATCGAATTTTTGACAGATTTTATAAAGTGGATTCTTCACGGGGCGAGGACAAAAAAGGTCTTGGGATAGGTCTTTATATGGTAAAAGCAATTGTAAAAGCACACGATAACGATATAATGGTTATAAGTGAATACGGAAAGTATGCAAAATTTGTCTTTACACTTGACCAAAAATAACGAATAATTAAAACAGATATAACAATTTGTTCAAAATTTGGTTTTATTATAAAATCATTAGGAGTGATAATTATGGAAGATTACAATGAATTCTCATGGACAGAGAAAAGCGGAGATGACGAACCGCTATACACCGAAACGGTGTCTGACAAACCAAAAAAGAAAAAGCGGAAAAAAGTCATAGCATTAGTTGTTGCAGGCGTTATTTTAGTCGGAACAATAAGTTCCGTAGCAACAGGTGCACTGTACAAAAACGGTGTTTTCCGTCCAAGTAGCACCGTAAAGATTTATCGTGGTCAAGCAGGCGGAAGCGGAGTTAGTGTAGAATATACATCAAACGATGAAAATGCCAACAAAAAAGAACTTTCGGTTGAAGAAATAGCGAAGACCGTAGGACCTGCTGTTGTGGGTATAACCTGCAAAATCAATTACACAAGTTTTTTCGGAACTCAACAGGGTAAATCAAGCGGCAGCGGAATAATTATGAATGAAGACGGCTACATAGTAACTAACTACCATGTAGTTGACGGAGCAGAGAGCGTAAATGTAAAGTTGAATACCGGCGAAGAGTATATGGCAAGATACATCGGCGGCGATTCGCAAACCGACATTGCAGTAATAAAAATTGAGGATAACGAAAACCTCTGTGTCGGAGTGTTTGGAGATTCAGACTCGGTTGAAGTCGGTTCTTTGGCGGTAGTTATCGGAAATCCTCTCGGAGATGAACTGTTCGGAACGGTAACTTCTGGGATAATAAGCGGAGTAAACAGGACTATTCAAGTTGATGACAGAGATATGGTTCTTTTACAAACAGATGCCGCAATTAATTCGGGTAACAGTGGCGGTGCTCTTATAAATAAGTACGGCGAAGTAATCGGAATTCCAAGTGTAAAACTTGTTGCGGATTCAAGCGAAGGTCTTGGATTTGCAATACCGAGCAATACGGTTCAGACAATAATTGCCGACATTATAAGTTACGGATATGTAAAAGGAAGACCGTTAATCGGAATTACAACACGCGAACTGACAAGGGAAATTGCATATTATAACAACTTGCCTGTTGAAAAAGGACTTTATATCATGTCTGTTTCGGAGGGAAGTGCCGCTGAACTTGCGGGACTTACAAGAGGCGATATTATAATAAAATTCAACGGTGAGGAAGTTTCAACATCAAAAGAAATAAATGAAAAGCGTGATCAGTTTAAAGCAGGCGACACAATAACACTTACTATAATTAGAGACGGAAAAGAGAAGAATGTATCACTGACATTGGGCGAAAACAAGCCGGATATGGGACTTTAATATAAAAGATAAGTAATGCCAAGGGGTAATTATTGACACAAAAAACTGCCGAAAGGCAGTTTTTTGTATTTGTGTTATTTAAAATGCAAACATTTAATATCATGGAACAAACAGGAAAAAACATCTTGCAAATAAGACCGTTTTGTGTTAGAATTTAGCGAGATAATTAAAAAGGAGCAGTATCTATATGGAACAGAATAAAGAAAACAGTACTGTAAATATGAAAGAAATAATAAAGGTGCGTCATGACAAACTCAATGCACTTCGTGAAAAAGGCGAAGACCCGTTTGAGATTGCACGATTTGACCGCACACATTCTTCTAAACAAATAAAAGATAACTTTGACGAGATGAATGAAAAACCTGTTTCGGTTGCAGGTCGTCTTATGTCAAAACGCCGTATGGGTAAGTCAGGCTTTTGCGATTTGTCCGACAGGGACGGAAAAATTCAACTTTATCTCAGAATTGATGAGATGGGCGAGGAGAACTACGAACTTTTCAAAAAAGTTGATATCGGCGATATAGTTGGAATAGAAGGCTCTGTTTATCGCACCGATGCAGGCGAGATTTCTGTAAGAGTAAAGCATATGACCCTTCTTGCTAAATCCCTTCTCCCGCTCCCGGAAAAGTTTCATGGACTTACGGATACCGAACTCAAATATCGTCAAAGATATGTTGACCTTATTATGAACAGCGAGACTCGTGAAACATTTATCGCCAGAAGTCTTATCGTTCGTGAAATCAGAAATTATCTCGACCAAAGAGGCTTTTTGGAGGTTGAAACTCCTGTTTTGAGCCCCATCGCAGGCGGTGCGGCGGCAAGACCTTTCATTACACACCATAATACACTTGATATTGATATGTATCTTCGCATTGCCACAGAACTTCACTTGAAGCGTCTTATTGTGGGCGGACTTGAAAGAGTTTACGAAATGGGAAGAATCTTTCGTAACGAAGGTATGGATATTAAGCATAACCCGGAATTTACAAGTATTGAAATATACCAAGCATATACGGATTATGAAGGTATGATGGAACTCTGCGAAGGTCTGGTTTCAACAGTTTGCGAAAAACTTCACGGCACAACAAAGATAACATATCAGGGAACAGAAATTGACCTTACTGCTCCGTGGACAAGAATGACTATGACCGAAGCGGTTAAAAAATATGCAAATGTAGACTTTTCTTCGTTTACGGATAAAGAAGAGGCGAAAAAAGCGACACTCGCACTCGGAATTGAGGTTGAGGGTGAACCGAGCATCGGAGAACTTGTTTCGCTTGTGTTCGAAGAAAAAGTTGAAGATAATCTCATTCAGCCAACATTTATCACAGAGTATCCGGTTGAGGTTTCTCCTCTTGCAAAGAGATGCCCCAAAAAGAAAGACTTTACCGATAGATTTGAAATCTTTGTTACGGGAAGAGAACTTGCAAACGCATTTTCCGAACTTAATGACCCAATCGACCAGAAGGAACGCTTCTTAAAACAAGCCCAAGCAAGAGCGGAGGGCGATGAAGAGGCAAATATGATGGACGATGACTATATTACCGCACTTGAATACGGTATGCCTCCGACAGGCGGTATCGGTATTGGCATTGACCGACTTGTAATGCTCCTTACTGACCGTTACTCAATAAGAGATGTATTGTTGTTCCCGACAATGAAGCCGCTTGAAAATAACTAATTAAAAAAGTGAGTGTTTGTGCGGATTTGCGGACTTGACAAAATTAAAATTTACACCGGTTACGCCAAACTTACGCCATTTGAAACGCAAAATAAAACATAGAAAAGGACCTTATGCTAACTCCTTGCAAACCTGAATTGCAAGGAGTTAATTTTATAAAAATACTGCCTCTGATTTAACTAAATATTACAAATAAATTGAGTCGTGTCGAAATGATACGGCTTATTTTATTGCAAACGGAGGAAAATCAATGAAAAAATTAAAAGGAAACTTTACAACAATACCAAACGAATACATAACAGACAAAAATTTAGATTGCTTTGAATACAGAATACTATGCTACC
>JAZLFH010000060.1:0-2294 GCA_045615705.1 Clostridia bacterium | reverse complement strand
GAATTTGAGTTTGTATATGGCAAAAAATCCGTTACGGCTACGCTTGACGGGAGCAAAAAGGAAATCGGTGAGCTTATATGACGGTTGACCTTTACGATTTTGACAAAACCGTTTTCCCCGTGGATTCCTCAACGGCGTTCTGGCTTTTCTGCATGAAAAGACACCCGAAAATCATTAAGCATCTGCCCCGTCAGATTCTGGGCGCAATAAAATTCTTCCTCAAAAAAATAAGTCTCACGCAGTTCAAGGAGGAGTTTTTCAGCTTTTTAAAGTCCGTTGACGGCGAAAAAGAAGCCGCCCTTTTCTGGGAAAAGAACGGGGACAGAATTTTTGAATGGTTCAAGCCTGAGGAAAATGACGCGGTAACCGTTGTGTGCTCCGCTTCGCCCGAGTTTGAGATAAGGCCGATTCTCGAAAAGCTCGGCGTTCAGATAATCCTCGGCACAAGAGTAAACCCGAAAACAGGAAAAATCACGGGCGAAAACTGCAAGCGCGAGGAAAAGGTAAGACGCATAAAAGAGGTGGTCGGCGACTGTGAATTCAGAAACGCTTTCACCGACAACCCGAAATCCGACGCGCCGCTGCTCTCCCTCGCCGAGAATAAGTTTGTAGTCATAGATAAAAAACCTGTAAAACAGAATTAAAAGAAACCGCAGATAAGGCAAGACGCTTTATCTGCGGCGTTTTATTAAAATGGATTTTTAACTTCGTTTACTGCACTGATGAAATCGTCCAACAAATCCGGTTTAATCTCTTCTCCGGATTTTATAAAATCAATACGAACATCAAGCAAAATTCCCATTACAGCCGCCTGACCGCAAGTTGTACAACCAACTTTTTGATAATTATCAGGAAGTGGAGTTTTGCACCTTTTGGCAACAAAAAAAGAATCAAAAACGCTTGTGTTTTCTATAGGATCAGGAAGGAACAAATCATTTTCATTACTCTGACCGGCTTTCATCAACCCTTTTTTAAAAAATTCACTCCATTCATTTAACCATTTTAAATCATTTTCAGTATAGCATTTAGAAATTTCCCGAAGGAAATCCATACCATCCGTTCCGATATTTTTAAAACCGGCAATCTGATACCAACTATATTCTGTTTTCTTATCATCCAAAGATTTGCTGACAGGTTTATATTCGGTGTAACTTCCGATTTTTGCACATTCAACAAAAGGAATTATCCATTTGAGAAGAAATGGAGTTGCAGCAACAAGAGCAATTATTAAAACAATACAGATAATCATTTTTTACCTCTTTTCTTTTTTGCAAAAATCAAATCCTGAACCGAACACAAAAATCATTGATTTTGAGAACCTGAAATACAATTCAGGATTTGCATTTATAACTTACAATTAACCTTTCCAGTGGAAACAGCCGTTTCTGTCGCTGGGACGGTTATATCCGCCGTATCCGCCGTCGCAATGGGGCTTGCCGTCTTTTTTGTCGTACCAGTTTGCATATACACAAGTGGAACAGTTTTTATCAATTTCAAAATGTCCCTCGGGTAATTTTACAACTTTCTTTTTCATATTCAACTATAACCTCCGTATGTATAATTTATTTTATAAAACTCTTGTCAGGTCTCAGGAGTTTCATTTCAAACAATATCCGGCTCGTCTTTATCTATAATAATTTCTTCACCTTGAAAACAGGCTTTATAAACATTTAATTTGTTGTCAGGCAAAGTAAACACAGGGAAAAATAAACAGTCAACAATATCTTTGGAGCTTATCATTATTGCGTTTATATATGCTTTATCTGTATCAGATAAATTATGCGAACCCGAAAAATGAGTATGGAAAAATCCCGCGAAAGCAACTCCATGTTCCGCCCATTTTTCAATCTGTTCGTTTAAAAAAGTGATATTCGGATAATAATCAAACCGGCATCCAATAGATTCGTCTGGCAGATCAGCTATAACATAAGAAATAATCTCAGTGTCTCCCAAGCCTAATATACCGCCGATTTCGACATCTTTGCTGTTGGCAATTTTTTCAATTTGTGTTAAAACTTCTTTTGTTATCTTCATAAAACTCACTATCATTCAATAAATATTTTGCTGTTGAAAAACTACATCAAATAATACAATTACAACTTCTAAAATAATATAATATACATTCCTATAAAATACAAGTACATATTGTAAACTTTTATTAAGATAATAAATATGGGAGTGTGCTTATGGAAAACAGAATAAGGGAGCTGAGGAAACAGCACCATATGTCTCAGATATATTTAAGCATAGAGCTTGAGGTGTCGCAGGAATCAATAAGCGCATATGAAAACGGC
>JAZLFH010000059.1:0-65710 GCA_045615705.1 Clostridia bacterium | reverse complement strand
AAGCGACATAAAACCACAAGACCAATGCTATTGCCAATGCAGTAATCTTTATGAATTTCAGCTCTTTTTCTCCTTTTGACTTTTCCAATTGAATGCCTCCTTCCACTTGTTATTGGATTTGCTGTCCTCTTGCGTATTATAGAGGTTTTTTATAATAATCTTTTTAAGGGACTCCTCACTTAAACTGCGAGTCAGGTTTCCGCCTATTGCGATGCTTATATTTCCGGTTTCTTCACTTACAACAATGACGACGGCATCGGAATTTTCGCTGATACCGAGTGCGGCACGGTGTCTTGTTCCGAGTTCCGTACCAAGAGATGAATTATCGGTAAGAGGAAGCAAGCATCCCGCTGCCGCAATGCGGTTATCACTGATTAGAACTGCACCGTCATGCAGGGGAGTGCGTGGAGAAAAAATATTTAACAACAGTTCCTGACTTACGAGAGAGTCAAGGGCGATTCCTGTTTTTGCAATTTCACTGAGTTTTGTATTTCTCTCCAAAACTATTAATGCACCGGTTTTGGTTTTAGACATTTCTTTGGCGGCAGAACTAATCTCCTGAGCCAAAGTTTGCTCAATATCGGCATCGGATTGAAAGAATTTACTTATACTTGTTCTTCCGACCTGCTCCAAAGCTCTTCGGAGTTCCGGTTGGAAAACAACCAAGACTGCAACAAGTCCTACTTGCATGGTGTTTCTCAAAATAAAGTTAACGGTATTTAATTGGAGCAGTTGACTTGCCCATAAAACAATCAACAGAAGTCCGATACCCTTGATAAGAAACATTGCTCTGGAGCCTTTTATGTAGCACGCAATTTTATAAAAAGCATAAGACACAACAAAAATATCTAAAATGTCGGAAATTCCCACAGTGGATATGAAATTTAAAACTGACGATAAAAAAGTGCTCATAACCTGCCCACCTCTTTAAAATTATAATAAACTAAAATTATTATACACTAAAATAACATAAAAAGGAAGAGTTTTTTTAAACTCTTCCTTCGTCATTGTTCTTGATGTTTTTTTCAATACGGTTTTTGAAGTCATCAACGAGTTCTTGTGAAAACTCCTCGGTGTAGCCTTCGGCAATAATTTTGCAAATCGGTCGTGAATTGTCGGGAAGAACAAGCACCCAGCCGTTTTCAAAGTTTATTTTTATTCCGTCCGTCAAATCAAGGTCATATTCTCTGTTTTCCTCCAAGACATCATTGATGACGGTACTTTTTTTCTCTTTGGGACATTCGAGTTCGTATCTGACGGTTTTTGATTTCGGAACCAAATTTGAAAGAGCCGAAACACTAAGATTGTTATCAATTAAATATTTTAAGATTTTAACAATTGATAAAACTCCGTTACAACTAAACTCCAAAAGGCACTGACACGCTTTGTTGTTTTCTTCAAAAAGAGATGAAAGAAAATCCCTTTTGATGTCCTTTGTGCGAGTTATTGAAGAATTGTACTCTCTTGCCAGACTTTCAATTGAACTTGAAGCGGAAACGGGAACATACAGTTTTTGTGCCGGATGCTCTTTAAGGCTTAAAAGGACACTCAGATAAAAAAATTCGTCATTTGCTATTGTCCGTTCCCCCACAATATCGTATATGGCAACATCTTCGCCGTTTCTGTCAAGCACGAATGCAATGTCCGAGCCGTCATTTTTTGCATCTTCAACAGAAAGATGCTCGTGAATTTTTACATTTACTCCAAGATTCAAAAAAAGTGCATTTAAAAGTTCTTTACCGGCGATTGACGGACAGCCCACTGAAATTTTAAAAGGTATTTTTTTATCAAATCTGTTTATAAGCCCCTTTAAAAATAAAAGTTTGTAATCGTAATAAAGGCTGACTCCGCTGATGTCTTCATATCGTCTGTAATCTCCGTGTGAAAAAAGATTTTCAACTTCCTTTTCCTTTTTTCGGTCAATGTCAATACCTCGTTCATCATACACCCTTATATTTACATAGTTTTCGTCATCTTTTTCAAATACCGAAAAAGAAACACCGCCCGAAAATCCGTAATGCAGTATCGCACTTCTTAAAACAGATGGAAGGAGTGTTGAAAAATCATACAATATACACCCTACCGACTGAGCACCGGAGATAAATGCGTTTTCAAGCATTTGAATGTCGCCTTTTCCGTCAAAGCAGACCGCAAGTCTTTTCTTTGCAAAAATCGAGCCGATGCTTGCACCGAGCCTTGCACAAAATTCGGGGGTAATTTCTCCGTTTACCGTTCCTATAATTCCTTCGGAAGAAAAAATCCCGTCTTTCGGAAGGTTACCCCATACTACATTTGAGTCAACTACTGAACCTTCGGGTATGGTTTTTTTGCACCATATTTTGACATTGGGTTTAATTACTGCATTGCTTTCAATTTTACATTCACTGCCTATGACTGCTTGCTCGTAGATACTTGAACCCATTCCGATTTGACAATTCGAACCGATTAAAGCACCTCTTATGCTTGCATTTTTACCCACAGTTACACCGCTTAAAATTGTACTTCTTTTAACGCTTGCACCACCCTGAACGGTTGAGTAGTCGCCGATAATTGAGTATGAGTCAACTTTTGCACCACGCTTTACCGTTGCACCGTGTCCGAGATATACCGGCGGCGACAACATTGCACCACAGTAAGCAACTGCACCGTCTTCAAGAAAGATTCCCCTTGAAACTTCTTTTGCGGAAGTTTTAACTTTTACCTTTTTGTCAAGGCAATCTGCTTGGCATTTTCGATATGCACTTATATCGCCTATATCACACCAATATCCTGTTGAAAGAAATCCGTAAATATCTTTGCCTCGCTCTAAAAGAGTCGGGAAAACATCTCTTGAAAAATCGCAAAATCCGTCCGGAATTAAGTCTAAAACTTCTTTTTTCATAATATAAATTCCCGTGTTTACGGTATCCGTAATTGTTTCGCTCCACATAGGCTTTTCGGCAAATTTTTTGATTTTTCCCATTCTGTCAGTCAAAACTATTCCGTAGTCAAGAGGTTCTGAAACCTTTGAAAGAATAATAGTTACCAAAGAGTTTGCTTGTTCGTGGAAGGTAAAGGCTTCGCTAAGGTTGATGTCTGTTAAGGCATCACCGCTTATTACCAAAAAGTCGGAATCTACAAACCGTGATGCGTTTTTTATACTTCCTGCCGTGCCCAAAGGCTCTTGTTCGGTATAATAATTTATATTGACGCCCCATTTTGAGCCGTCGTCAAAGTATTCGGTTATTTTCTCGGGAAGATACCCCAGTGTAATTGCAATATCTTTAATACCATGCTTCTTTAAAAGTTCAATAATATGCTCCAAAACAGGAACATTCATAACACGAAGCATTGGTTTCGGCATATCACAGGTAAGCGGGCGAAGCCGAGTGCCTTCTCCGCCTGCCATGATAATCGCTTTCAAAAAAATCACTCCTTCATGCTCTATTATGTGCCGATATGTAATTTTTAAACCATTGATTTATCCCTTCATATATGCTAATATAAAAGGAGGTGATTTTATGCTTTTGTTGGATAAAAACAGTTTTAATTTAAAAGATACTTTTGAGTGCGGACAGTGTTTCCGTTGGGAAAAAGAAAGCGAAAATTCATACATTGGAATTGCACATTCAAAGGTTATACGAGTAAAAGAAGAAAAAAATAAAATAATAATAGAATGTGATGAAAAAGATGAAAAAATATGGGAAGAGTACTTTGATTTAAAAAGAAATTACGAAGAAATAAAAAAAGCGGTCAGTATAAATAAAATGATGGAAGAAGCGGTAGAGTACGGTAAAGGAATACGAATTTTAAAACAGGATTTTTTTGAAGCACTTATATCTTTTATTATTTCCCAACAAAATAATATTTCAAGAATAAAAAAAATAGTAAATTCCGTTTCAAAAGCATACGGCGAAGAAATTCTTTTTGAGAATAAAACTTACTATGCGTTTCCAACTCCCGAAAGTTTAAAAAAAGCCACCGAGAAAGACCTTATGGACTTGGGAGCGGGATATAGGGCAAAATATATAGTTAAAGCGGTGGATGAAGTTATAAATAAAAGTCTTGATGAAGATGAACTTTTGAAAATGAGCGTTCAAGATGCGAGAAAAAGGCTCCTGAAACTTTTCGGAGTAGGCGATAAAGTCTGCGATTGCATTCTTTTGTTTTCACTTGGAAAATACGACCTTTTTCCAAGCGATGTGTGGATAAAAAGGGTCATGAAAGAAAATTTTGATACCGAATTTGCCAAAGAAACCGGCGAAAAAATGTTCGGTAAGTACAGCGGTTTTGCTCAGCAATACCTCTTTTATTGGCGAAAAAATCTTAAAGCAAAGTAAAAAAATAAAGGTTAAGATTGAAACCTTTATTTTTTTTATCCGATTTTTACAAAATTTCAAAATAAAAGTTGACAAGCCAAAAAATGTATGTTAATATGATAACCTGCATCATAGTGGGAGCGTGTGTCTTCTTATTTATATAAGAAGCTCCGTTTTTGTCGCTTATTCCCTTATGTACAGTACATTCTATACTGTGCGTACATGACATATACCGTACATTCTATAACGGTATATACTTGATAGAGGGACTGAAATAGCACACTCTCGAATGCACAAAAATTTTTTACGAGGTGATTTTTTTGCGTCCGCATCCGATAAAACTCGGCAAAAATGAGCGTATGACATTTGCCAAGATTGACGAAGTCTTGGAAATGCCCAATTTGATAGCATTGCAGAAAGATTCATACAAGTGGTTTTTGGAAAAGGGCATAATGGAAGTATTCCATGATGTTTCTCCGATTACCGATTATTCGGGAAAACTTGTACTTGAATTTATTGATTACAGAATGGACGAAGAGCCTAAATACACTATTGAAGAGTGTAAAGAGCGTGATACAAACTACGCCGCTCCTCTTCGTTGCAGAGTCAGACTCATTAATCAAGAAACAGGCGAAATTAAAGAACAGGAAATTTTCATGGGTGAGTTTCCTATAATGACAGACCAAGGCACTTTCATCATAAACGGTGCCGAGCGTGTTATTGTTACACAGCTTGTTCGTTCACCCGGTATCTATTACGAACAGAAGTTTGACAAGTTTGCCAAAAAACTCATAAATTCCACAGTTATTCCAAACCGTGGAGCATGGCTTGAGTATGAAACAGATTCAAACGATGTTTTTTATGTACGCATAGACCGTACAAGAAAAGTACCCGTTACCGTATTAATCAAAGCGTTGGGTATTCAGTTTGAACACGAGATTTTAGAACTTTTCGGCGATGAACCAAAACTTTTGGCAACATTTGAAAAAGATATTACAAAGAACCAGGAAGAGGCACTTTTTGAAATTTACAAGCGTTTGCGTCCGGGAGATCCTCCGACATTTGACAGTGCAAACTCGCTTCTTTGCGGTCTTTTGTTTGACCCCAAGCGTTATGACCTTGCAAAAGTGGGAAGATACAAGTACAACAAGAAACTTGCCATTGCTTCCCGCATAGAGGGTCAAATACCTGCTAAAAATATTGTTGACGAGTCAACCGGTGAAATCTTGGCTAAAAAAGGCGAAGTTATAGACAGAGAAACTGCTTTGGCAATCGAAAAAGCAGGCGTTAATCGTGTTGTTCTCTCGGTTGAAGACAAAGAAGTAGTTGTATTTTCCAATAATATGGTTGACATTAATGTGTTTACCGGATTGGATTTTTCGGATACGGTAAATGAAAAGGTTTCAAGAAGCGTATTGGAAGAAATTTTAGCACAGAACGAAAGCGAAGAAGATATAAGAAGAGCAGTTCGCCTTCGCATAGATGAACTTGTTCCGAAACATATCACCATTGACGATATTTTTTCATCAATCAACTATTGCTGTAACCTTTCTTACGGTATCGGCAGTGATGATGATATTGACCATCTGGGAAACAGACGCCTTCGCGGAGTAGGAGAACTCTTACAGAACCAGTTCAGAATCGGTCTTGCTCGTATGGAGCGTGGCGTAAGAGAAAGAATGAGCGTTCAGGAACTTGATGTTGTAATGCCTCAGACACTCATCAACACCCGACCGGTAGTTGCAACAATTAAAGAATTTTTCGGTTCATCACAACTTTCTCAGTTTATGGATCAAACAAACCCGTTGGGAGAACTTACTCATAAAAGAAGACTTTCTGCTTTGGGACCCGGCGGTCTTTCAAGAGAAAGAGCAGGTTTCCAGGTTCGAGATGTTCACTACACTCACTATGGAAGAATGTGTCCCATAGAAACTCCCGAAGGTCCGAACATCGGTCTTATCAGTTCACTTTCAACCTTTGCAAAGATAAATGAGTACGGCTTTATTGAGTCGCCTTATCGTAAGGTTATAAAAGGCAAGGGAATTGTAACCGATGAAATAGAATATATGACAGCAGATATTGAAGATGAATACATCATTGCTCAGGCTAACGAGCCAATGGACAAAAACGGCAAGTTTGAAAAGAAAAAGGTTGCCGCAAGATATAAAGAGGAAATCTTAGAAGTTCCGGCAGGAGATGTTGACTATATGGATGTATCTCCTCGTCAGGTTGTGTCCGTTGCAACGGCTATGATTCCTTTCCTTGAAAACGATGACGCTAACCGAGCACTTATGGGTTCAAACATGCAGCGTCAGGCAGTTCCGCTTTTAAAGACCGAATCACCTATTATCGGTACCGGTATTGAATATACGGCTGCCAAGGATTCCGGTGTTACGATTACCGCAAAGCATGACGGCGTTGTTGAAAAGGTCAGTGCAGACAACATTACGATTAAGACAAAAGACGGAAAGAGAGATTCATATCTCGTTCATAAATTTAACCGTTCTAACCAGGGTACTTGTGTAAACCAGCGTCCCATTGTTGAAACAGGGGAAAAGGTTAAGGCAGGCGATATTATCGCAGACGGTCCGGCAACGGCAAACGGAGAACTTGCTCTCGGTAAGAATGTATTAATAGGATTTGTTACATGGGAAGGTTACAACTACGAAGACGCTATCCTTATTAACGAGCGTCTTGTAAGAGATGATGTATTCACATCTGTTCATATTGAAGAATATGAATCGGAATCAAGAGATACAAAACTCGGACCCGAGGAAATCACAAGAGATATTCCGAATGTCGGCGAAGATGCATTAAAAGACCTTGATGAGAGAGGTATCATAAGAGTCGGTGCCGAGGTTCGTTCGGGCGACATATTGGTAGGTAAAGTAACTCCCAAGGGAGAAACCGAACTCACACCCGAAGAAAGACTTCTTCGTGCAATTTTCGGAGAGAAAGCACGAGAGGTTAGAGATACATCTCTTCGAGTCCCTCACGGCGAAGCGGGTATCATAGTTGATGTTAAGGTGTTTACTCGCGAAAACGGAGACGAACTTTCTCCGGGAGTAAATCAGGTTGTAAGATGCTATATAGCACAGAAGCGTAAGATTTCTGTCGGTGATAAGATGGCAGGTCGTCATGGAAACAAGGGTGTAGTTTCGAGAATACTTCCCGAAGAAGATATGCCTTTCCTTCCTGATGGCAGAACGCTTGACCTCGTATTAAATCCGCTTGGTGTTCCGTCTCGTATGAACATCGGTCAGGTTTTGGAGGTTCACCTCGGAATGGCGGCAAAACAACTTGGCTTTAAGGTTGCAACTCCTGTTTTTGACGGAGCAAATGAAGAAGATATTGCCACACTTCTTAAAGACGCAGGACTTTCGGAAGACGGAAAGACTGTTCTTTATGACGGAAGAACCGGCGAACCGTTTGACAACAGAGTAACGGTTGGATATATGTATTTCTTAAAACTCCATCACTTGGTTGATGATAAAATTCACGCTCGTTCAACAGGACCTTACTCGCTTGTAACTCAACAGCCGCTCGGCGGTAAAGCACAGTTTGGCGGTCAGCGTTTCGGTGAAATGGAAGTTTGGGCTCTTGAAGCGTACGGTGCTGCTTATACACTTCAAGAAATTCTTACGGTTAAGTCGGACGATGTTGTCGGTCGTGTTAAGACATACGAAGCAATTGTAAAAGGTGAGAATGTTCCTAAACCCGGAATTCCCGAATCGTTTAAGGTTTTGATTAAAGAACTTCAATCTTTGGCTCTTGATGTAAATGTTTTAGACGGCGATAACAATGTAATAGAACTTAAAGAAACATTTGATGATGATGAGCCGACAATGGACGATTACAAAGATGATATGTTCGTAGTAAACGATGGAGCACCTAACGGCTACACGGAAGTTACACCGGAGGGCGATGAAGATGCAATCATGAGAGACCTTTTTGAAGAACCATCGGAAAATGAAGAACAAGACGATTATATTGATGAAGATTTTACAGATGTTGATTTTGACGGCGATTTTTCGGATGAAGGGGAGGATGAGTAATTATGGAATTTAATACTTTTGAATCTATCCAAATCGGACTTGCTTCTCCCGAAAAGATTAGGGAATGGTCATACGGCGAAGTAAAGAAACCCGAAACAATCAATTACAGAACACTTAAACCTGAGCGGGACGGACTTTTTTGTGAAAAGATTTTCGGACCGCAGAAGGACTGGGAATGTCATTGCGGAAAATATAAAAGAATACGCTATAAGGGTGTAATCTGTGACCGTTGCGGTGTTGAAGTTACAAGAGCAAAGGTCAGAAGAGAGAGAATGGGACACATTGAACTTGCAGCTCCTGTGTCGCATATATGGTATTTTAAAGGTATTCCGAGCAGAATCGGTCTTATGCTTAATATTTCGCCCAAGGTTTTGGAAAAAGTCCTCTACTTTGCACAGTATATAGTTATTGACCCGGGTTCGGCACGAGATCTTGAAAAATATCAAACTCTTACGGAACTTGAATATACCCAGGCTCGTGAAAAGTACGGCGACAGATTCCGTGCAGGTATGGGTGCAGAGGCAATAAAGGAACTTTTAGAGGAAATTGACCTTGATAAACTTTGCGATGAACTTCATCAAGAACTTCAGGAGTCATCGGGTCAGAAGGAAACTAAGATTGCAAAAAGACTTGAAGTTGCGGAAGCATTTCGTAAGTCAAACAATCGTCCCGAGTGGATGATTCTTGAAGCAATTCCGGTAATTCCGCCCGAAATTCGCCCTATGGTACAACTTGATGGCGGAAGATTTGCCACGAGCGACTTAAACGACCTTTACAGACGAGTAATAAACAGAAATAACCGCTTAAAAAGACTTTTGGAACTTTCTGCTCCCGAAATTATCGTTCGTAACGAGAAAAGAATGCTCCAAGAAGCGGTTGACGCACTTATTGATAACGGCAGAAGAGGAAGACCTGTTACAGGCCCCGGAAATCGTGCTTTAAAATCACTTTCCGATATGCTTAAAGGTAAGCAGGGAAGATTCCGTCAGAACCTTTTGGGTAAGCGTGTTGACTATTCAGGTCGTAGCGTTATCGTTGTAGGACCCGAACTTAAAATTTATCAGTGCGGTCTTCCCAAGGAAATGGCACTTGAACTTTTCAAGCCTTTCGTAATGAAAAAACTTGTTGAACGCCAGAGTGCTCACAATATTAAGAGTGCAAAGCGTATGGTTGAAAGAGCGAGAACAGAGGTTTGGGATGTATTGGATGATGTTATAAAAGAACATCCGGTTCTTTTAAACCGTGCACCTACGCTTCACCGTCTTGGCATTCAGGCATTTGAGCCTATTTTGGTCGAAGGAAGAGCACTTCGTTTGCATCCGCTTGTATGTACGGCTTATAATGCTGACTTCGATGGCGATCAGATGGCTGTTCATGTACCGCTTTCTCCCGAGGCACAGAGTGAAGCAAGATTTTTGATGCTCAGTGCAAACAACTTGTTAAAACCTCAGGACGGTCGTCCCGTAACGGTTCCTACACAGGATATGGTTTTGGGAAGTTACTACCTTACAATTGACCGTGATGATGAACCCGGAGTAGGAAAGCAGTTTTCAAGTGTAACAGAAGCAATTTTAGCTTACGAAAATAAAGATGTAGGACTTCACGCTCCGATTAAGGTAATAGTTGAAAAAGAGCGAAACGGAAAGATAGAGAAAAAACTTATTGATGCAACAGTCGGACGCCTTATTTTCAACGAAAAGATTCCGCAGGACCTCGGATTTGTTGACAGAAGCAATCCCGATAATTTCTTTGATTTGGAAGTTATGTTCTTGGTTGACAAGAAAAAACTCGGAAAAATTGTTGATAATTGCATAAGAATCCACGGCACAACAAAGACGGCAGAAGTTTTGGACAGCATTAAGTCATTGGGCTTTAAGTATTCAACAAGAGGGGCAATTACAATCAGCGTATCCGACATGGAAATTCCGGCATCCAAGAAACAATTCCTGCAAGAGGCAGAAGAAGAAATCGAAGTTGTTAATGACAGTTATCAAATGGGCTTCTTGACTGATGAAGAAAGATACAAACAAGTTATAGGAATTTGGCAACAGGCAAACGAAAAGGTTACAAATGCACTTATGGAAAACCTTGACCGCTTTAATCCTATCTACATGATGGCAAACTCCGGTGCTCGTGGTAGCATAAATCAGATAAGACAGCTTGCAGGTATGCGTGGACTTATGGCGAATACTCAGGGTAAAACGATTGAGATTCCCATCAGGGCTTCATTCCGTGAAGGTCTTAACATACTTGAATATTTCATTTCTACCCACGGTGCAAGAAAAGGTCTTGCAGATACCGCTCTTCGTACTGCCGACTCGGGTTATCTTACGAGAAGATTGGTTGATGTTTCGCAAGATGTTATTATTCGTGAAATTGATTGCGGAACAGAAGACGGTATAGATGTTGAGGAAATCAGGGACGGTAAAGAAGTTATTGAAAATCTTTACGACCGTTTGGTAGGAAGAACTACCGCAGTAGATGTTTTGGATTCAAAAGGAAATGTTATTGTTCCCAAGAACAAACTCATGAGCGATGCCGATGCAAAAGCCATCTGCGATGCCGGAATTGAAAAAGTAAAAATCAGAAGTGTGCTTCGTTGCCGTTCAAAAGTCGGTGTTTGTGCCCATTGTTACGGAGCAAACCTTGCATACGGTAATGTTCCCGTCAATATCGGCGAAGCAGTCGGAATTATTGCGGCTCAGTCAATCGGTGAACCCGGTACACAGCTTACAATGAGAACATTCCACACCGGTGGTGTTGCAGGAGACGATATTACTCAGGGTCTTCCTCGTGTTGAAGAACTTTTTGAATCGAGAAAGCCAAAAGGTCAGGCAATCGTTACCGAAATTTCAGGTACTGTTGACATTAATACTACACAAAACAAGACAGAAATAGTCGTAACAGACGAAGAAACAAAGGAATCAATGACATATCTTATTCCGTTTGGCTCGGTTATTCGTCCGGAAATTTCGGAAGGAACGGTTAAAACGGTTGAAGCAGGCGATCCTTTGACTGTCGGTAGCATAAATCCGCATGATATACTCAGAATTAAGGGACCTGTTGCAGTTCAGCAGTATCTCGTAAAGGAAGTTCAAAGAGTTTATCGTTCACAGGCTGTTGATATTTCGGATAAGCATATCGAAGTTATCGTTCGCCAGATGATGAGAAAAATCAGGATCGAGGACCCGGGCGATTCATCATTCTTAAAGAGTGATACAGTAGACAGAGTTGACTACAATGAAGCGATTGATAAGTGCAATGCAGAGGGCAAAAATCCGCCGGTAGGAAAAGAAATGCTCTTAGGTATCACAAAGGCGGCACTTGCAACAGATTCATTCCTTTCAGCGGCATCGTTCCAGGAAACAACAAGAGTTCTTACAGATGCTGCCATAAAGGGTAAGGTTGACCCGCTTGTCGGTCTTAAAGAAAATGTTATTATCGGTAAACTTATTCCGGCAGGAACAGGCGTTCCGATATACAGCGATGTAGAAGTCGAAACAAGACTTCCGGACAGTTATTTTGCAGATTTTGCAAAAGATTTCGTTTATTGATAAAATTGTAAAGTCAAGGCAAAATGCCAAAATTACATTTTGCCTTGACAATGTGCAATTTGTCATATATAATAACTATTCGTGCCGAAAGGTGCGGAAAAATTTTGTGTTTGGAGGTGAAAAAATACATGCCGACATTTAATCAGTTAGTCAGAAAAGGCAGGGAAACAGCTATTTATAAGTCAACTGCTCCCGCTCTTCAAAAAGGACTTAACTCCTTAAAAAAGAGCCCGACTGACCAGAGTTCTCCTCAAAAGAGAGGCGTTTGCACTAATGTTATGACAAGAACTCCCAAAAAGCCTAACTCTGCACTTCGTAAAGTAGCAAGAGTAAGACTTTCAAACGGAATGGAAGTTACAAGTTACATTCCGGGAGTAGGACATAACCTTCAGGAGCATAGCGTTGTTCTTATTCGTGGAGGAAGAGTTAAGGACTTGCCCGGTGTCAGATACCATGTTATTCGCGGTACGCTTGATACAGCAGGTGTAGCAACGAGAAAACAGGGCAGATCCAAGTACGGCGCAAAGAGACCTAAGTAATTTACTACTCCGTGCGAAGTATAATAGTGCGATGTGCGGATTTTATATACTGCTGTTGCACTGACTGCGAGAAATCGCAGAGTACCTGTGAATTCATTAAAATTTTATGAAGGAGGGAAGAATAGTGCCGAGAAGAGGTTTTATTCCCAAAAGAGATGTGTTACCCGATCCGGTGTACAACGATAAGGTTGTTACTCGTCTTATCAACAATATAATGCTTGACGGTAAGAAGGGTGTAGCACAAAAAATTGTTTATGATGCATTTGAAATCATAAAAGAAAAGACCGGCAAGGATGCACTTGAAGTTTTCCGTCAGGCAATGGACAATATTATGCCTTTGCTTGAAGTTAAAGCTCGCAGAGTTGGTGGTGCAACTTACCAGGTTCCTATGGAGGTTCGCCCAGAGAGAAGACAAACGCTTGGTCTTCGTTGGCTCACAACTTACTCAAGAGCGAGAAGCGAAAAGACAATGAGAGAGCGTTTGGCAGGCGAAATTCTTGATGCCGTCAACGGACTTGGCGGATCTGTCAAGAAGAGAGAAGAAACTCACAAGATGGCAGAAGCAAACAGAGCTTTTGCACATTACAGATGGTAAAATTACAAGACAGAAAGTAGGGTGAGTATTTTGAGCAGACAGTTCCCACTTGAAAAAACAAGAAATATAGGCATCATGGCTCATATCGATGCAGGTAAGACAACAACTACTGAGCGTATCTTGTTCTATACAGGTCGTATCCACAAAATCGGCGAAACTCACGAGGGTGCGGCACAGATGGACTGGATGGAGCAGGAACAAGAGCGTGGTATTACAATCACATCTGCTGCTACAACAGCTCAATGGAAAGGTCATCTTATCAATATCATTGATACACCCGGCCATGTTGACTTTACCGTTGAGGTTGAGCGTTCACTTCGTGTACTTGACGGCAGTGTTACTGTATTTTGTGCAAAAGGTGGCGTTGAGCCTCAGAGCGAAACTGTGTGGCGTCAGGCTGATAAGTACGGCGTTCCCAGAATGGCTTATGTAAACAAAATGGATATTATGGGTGCAGATTTTTACAATGTTGTAAAAATGATGCACGACAGACTTCACTGCAATGCAGTTCCGATTCAACTTCCTATTGGAGCAGAAGAATCCTTTAAAGGTTTAATCGACCTTATTGAAATGAAGGCGTATGTCTACTACGATGAACTCGGAAACGATGTTCGTGTTGAAGAAATTCCCGAAGATATGCGTGAAAAAGCAGAGGAATACCGCTTTAATATGATTGAATCTATTGCAGAATGCAATGAAGATTTGATGGAAAAATATCTTGAAGGCGAAGAACTTACAGAAGAAGAAATTAAGCGTGGTATCAGAAAGGCTACAACATCGGTTGAGATGATTCCCGTTCTTTGCGGTACTTCATATCGTAACAAGGGCGTGCAGAAACTTCTTGACGCAGTTGTTGAGTATATGCCGTCCCCACTTGATATTCCCGCAATTAAGGGTACAGACCCCAAGACTGACGAGGAAGCAGAGCGTCATGCAGATGACAATGCACCTTTTTCTGCACTTGCATTCAAGATAGTTACTGATCCGTTTGTAGGAAAACTTTGTTTCTTCAGAGTTTACTCCGGTACAGTAACAAGCGGTTCTTATGTTCTTAACAGCACAAAGGACAACCGTGAAAGACTCGGAAGAATTTTAAAGATGCATGCTAACCACCGTGAAGACATTGAAGAAGTACACTCCGGTGATATTGCAGCAGCAGTCGGACTTAAAAACACCACAACAGGTGATACGCTTTGTGATGTTGACAATCCGATTATTCTTGAATCAATGGAGTTCCCGGATCCTGTTATTCGTGTTGCTATTGAACCTAAGACAAAAGCAGGACAGGAAAAGATGAGTATCGCTTTGGCAAAACTTGCTGAAGAAGACCCGACATTTAAAACTTACACGGATGAAGAAACGGGTCAGACGATCATTGCAGGTATGGGCGAGTTGCATCTTGAAATTATCGTAGACAGATTGCTTCGTGAATTTAAGGTTGAAGCAAATGTAGGTAAGCCGCAGGTATCTTATAAAGAAACAATCACAAAGTCTGTTAAGATTGAGCATAAATATGCTCGTCAGTCAGGTGGTAAAGGACAGTACGGTCATGTATTCTTGGAACTTGAACCACTTGAAGCAGGTAAGGGATATGAATTTGTTAATAAGATTGTCGGCGGTGCTGTTCCCAAGGAATACATTCCTGCGGTTGATGCGGGTGTTCAGGGAGCAATGCAAAGCGGTGTTTTGGCAGGATACAATGTTGTTGATGTCCGTGTAACTCTTTATGACGGTTCTTATCACGAGGTTGACTCTTCCGAAATGGCATTCAAGATTGCAGGTTCTATGGCATTTAAAGAAGGTTGCCGTAAGGCAGACCCCGTTTTGAAAGAACCTATTATGAAGGTTGATGTATCTGTGCCTGAAGAATACATGGGTGATGTAATAGGAGATCTTAACTCACGCCGTGGTAAGATTTTGGGTATGGAAGCACAGGGAGGAGCACAGGCAATCAGTGCTTATGTTCCGCTCAGCGAAATGTTCGGTTATGCAACAGACCTTCGAAGCAAGACTCAGGGTCGTGCATCATACAGTATGAGTCCGAGCCACTATGATTTGGTACCCAAAAACATTGCAGAAGGACTTATTAAAAAATAAGTTGCTTTTTTAAGACAAGTGTAGTACAATGTACACAGAATTAATTATTTTTACTCATATAAGGAGGAATTTAAAATGGCAAAAGAAAAATTTGACAGAAGTAAGCCCCATGTAAACATTGGTACAATCGGGCACGTTGATCATGGTAAGACATCTCTTACCGCAGCTATTACAAAAGTTCTTGGTATGAAAGGCCAAGCAGATTTCACAGCTTATGACCAGATTGATAAGGCTCCCGAGGAAAAAGCAAGAGGAATCACGATTTCCACAGCACATGTTGAGTATCAGACAGATACACGCCACTATGCACATGTTGACTGCCCCGGACACGCTGATTATGTTAAGAACATGATCACAGGTGCTGCTCAGATGGACGGTGCTATCTTGGTTGTTTCATCTGCTGATGGTGTTATGCCTCAGACTCGTGAGCATATCCTTCTTGCTCGTCAGGTTGGTGTTCCTTACATTGTTGTATTTATGAACAAGACTGACCAAGTTGATGATCCTGAACTTTTGGAACTCGTTGAAATGGAAATCAGAGAACTTCTTACAGAATATGAATTCCCCGGAGATGATATTCCGATTGTAAAGGGTAGTGCTCTTCAGGTTCTTGAATCTGCATCTACAGATGTCAACGATCCTGTTTATAAGCCAATCCTTGACCTTATGGAGCAGGTTGATGCATACATTCCTACACCTGAGCGTAAGTCAGACCTTCCGTTCCTTATGCCGGTTGAAGATGTATTTACAATCACAGGTCGTGGTACAGTTGCAACAGGTAGAGTTGAAAGAGGTAGCCTTACACTTTCTGAAGAAGTTGAAATCGTTGGACTTACAGAGGAAAGAAGAAAGGTTGTTGTAACAGGTATCGAAATGTTCAGAAAGCTTCTTGACAGTGCAGAAGCAGGAGATAACATCGGTGCACTTCTTCGTGGTGTACAGAGATCTGAAATCGAAAGAGGTCAGGTTCTTGCAAAACCGGGAACAATCAATCCTCATACAAAGTTTAAGGGTGAGGTTTATGTTCTTACCAAAGACGAAGGTGGCCGTCATACTCCATTCTTTAACAACTATCGTCCTCAGTTCTATTTCAGAACAACAGATGTTACAGGTGTTATCGAACTTCCTCAGGGTGTTGAAATGTGTATGCCCGGCGATAATGTTACAATCAATGTTGAACTTATTACACCTATCGCTATTGAAGAAGGTCTTCGCTTCGCTATCCGTGAAGGCGGAAGAACAGTCGGTTCCGGCGTTGTTGCATCTATTGCACAGTAATAAAAACTTTAAAAGCAGGCTTTATATAATAAAGCCTGCTTTTTTTTGTGCAAATTTATAAATTGTTGACAAACGATACGACCAAGTCTATAATAAAAAACGGTGATTATAATGAGTCGGATTAACAGAGAAAATTTTATGAAATTAGAGAGTAAAAAAGATTTTTGTGATTTATTGCTGTATCTCTTGGAGCCTTTAAAAGAAAAGTTTTCAGATAACTACGCAAGAGTGGACCTTGGTGATTTTTCCGCACACTATGATACAGAAGCATCACAACTTGAAGCGTGGGGAAGACCGCTATGGGGACTTGCACCGCTTTGGAAGTGCAACTGTGAAGATGGCGGATTTTCGAAAATGTATGTAAAGGGATTGGCTTCGGGTACCGATAAAAAGAATAACGAATATTGGGGCGATTGCCATGATTTTGACCAAAGGTTTGTCGAAATGGCGGGAATTTGTTACGGATTACTCCTTGCACCGAAAATCCTTTGGGAACCGCTTTCGGATGAAGAAAAGGATAATGTGGCATCTTGGCTGTATCAAATCAACGAAAAGCAAGTACCAAAGATAAATTGGTTGTTTTTTAACATAATTACCAATATTACATTAAAAAAATTGGGAAGAAAGTATGACCAAACCAAAATTGATGAAAATTTAAAACTTATTGATTCGTGGTATCTCGGAAACGGATGGTACGAGGACGGGAAAGGCGGAAGAAAAGACTACTACATAGCGTTTGCCATGCATTTTTATTCGCTTTTGTATGCAAAGGTTATGGAAAATGACGACCCGGTAAATTCTAAAAAGTTTAAAGAAAGAGCGGAAATCTTCGGGAAAGACTTTATATATTGGTTTTCCGACAACGGAGAAGCGATTCCTTACGGTCGCTCACTGACTTACAGATTTGCCCAATGTGCATTTTGGAGTATGTGCGTATTGGCAGATGTAAAGCCGTATCCTGTTTCGGTAATGAAGGGAATTATTGTCCGGAACTTAAAGTATTGGTTTCAAAATGATGATATATTTGATAATGCTGATATTTTGACGGTAGGTTATAAGTATCAAAACTTGATAATGTCGGAGCATTATAACGCTCCGGGTTCACCGTATTGGGCGTTAAAAACATTTGCATTTTTGGCACTTGACGAAAATCACGAGTTTTTCAAGGTGAAAGCAGAAAAAATGCCTAATCTTGACGAGCAAAAATACATAAAACACATGGAAATGATTACTCAAAGAATAGATGGGCAAGTTTTTGCTTATCCGACACCTTTTGCACTCGGAGATTTAGGGCAGATGATTCCCAAATACTATAAATTCTGCTATTCAACCCTCTTCGGATTTAATGTAACATTTTCAAACTACGATATTCAAGAAGCATCGCCCGACAGTATGTTGGTGTTTGATATTGACGGAATTATAATGCAAAACAGACGCATTATCGAATCTAAAACAGATAATAACAGCATAGTTATTAAGTGGACACCATTTAAAGGAATTGATGTCGAAACAAAAATAACTCCCAAACCTTGGGGGCATGAAAGAAAACATAAGATTACATCGGAGTATGACTGCAAGGCGTATGATTGCGGGTTTGCACTGAAAGACGAAAAAATATCAGCAACGAATGGGGATAACTGTATTGAAGTAAGAAACAACTTTTCTTATTGTAAAGTTGAGGGAGGAAAGCCGTTTTTGATAACTGCATCACCCAACACAAACCTTTTGCACCCCAAAACAAAAATTCCTTCGGTAATTATAGAGATTAAAAAAGGAACAACTGAATTTACAACAAGATTTACAGTAAAAGACGATGCTATTTAGCATCGTCTTTTTGAACTAATCCCATTACAAATAAATAACCGAGTACCGCAAGCATAATGTAATCGTCTGTGCCCTCAAAAAACAACACTAAAATTATTGCAATCAGTATCCAGTCGTCTTCTTTAAATGAATCCAAAAGTGAGTTAAATGTCTTTTGCGTATCAATGGGGCGAGGAGGTGATTTTGGAGTGCGACTTGAAATTACAGGGTTCATTCTCACTAATTTCAAAACAGTTTCAAGTCCTTTCCGAGTCCCGAAAGTTTTGCCATTTTAAGAATGGTTACGGCACTGTCGGCGTATGGTGCTCTTTTTTCGCTCAAAAACGGTCTTAATGCTGAAATCAACTTTATCCTGTTATCATCTGAACCAACAGAGGAAATTGCGGGCAAAATAGAATTTAATGCACTGTTTTCTCCGCTTTCTTGCGTATTGTTTTCGCCAACGCCGAGTTCTTTTGCCACACCCATAAGTTTATTCATGGTTTCGGGGTCATTTAAGACCTTTTGCAGTTGTTCGTCAAAGTTCACACTATCACCCCTGTTTAAAAAATGAAGATAGTTTTTTTAAAAGTTCGGGATTTTTTTCAAGTTCTTTTATTATTTCTTGCTTTTTGTCGTTAGTTATATCACTTGGGGCAAGAGAGGATAAGTCAGATGGATTTATAGTTCCGCTTTGTGCCTTTTTTAGCACACTTTTACCCTTGTCGGTGGAAAAAAAGTCTTTCGCCGAGTTAATGGCAAGAGCAATGTCCTCTTTTTTTGCATTTTTAAGAAAATCATATAAAGAATTCACAAAAATCAATCCTTTCTAAATTATTATATTCTTAAAATCCATTTGTTGACACAAACTTCAAAAAGGTGTACAATATATTAGGTGATTTTTGTGCGAGTATTGGTTTTTTCTGACACTCATAATGACATTAATTTGTGCATAAAAGCACTCAAAAGTATGGGAAAAGTTGATGCAATAATTCACTTGGGAGATTTATTAAGAGATGCCGATGACCTCTCGTGCCTTTACCCTGATATTCCCGTACATTCAATATGCGGAAACTGTGATGGACCTATCGGAAAATTCGAAGATAAGGTAGAATTTGACGGTGTGAAGATATATTATACACACGGACATCTTTACAGAGAAAAGACGGCATCGAAAAGAGCCGAGAGTTTTGGTTGCACGGTAGCCCTTTTCGGGCATACTCACATTTCGTCAATCAACACTTATGACGGAATACTTACGGTAAACCCGGGTTCTGCTACACTTCCGAGAGGCGGCACAAAAAGGAGTTTTGCGGTTATAGAAACGGAAAATAACATACCGAGTTGTGTTATAGTTGATTGGTTATGATAAAAAAAAGAATTATATATAAAGATGAGATTCCCTCAACAAACACATTTCTAAAAGAAAAAAAAGATGAGTTTGATGAAGGCACGGTAATCGTGGCAAAAACGCAAACAGCCGGAAGAGGAAGAGTGGGACACACATTTGATTCACCGAAAGGCGGACTTTATTTTTCAATTCTTCTAAAACCCCATATAGAACTTGAAATACTGCCTCTTGTTACTGTAATTGCGGGGAATTCAATACATAAAACGCTTAAAAAGATTTCGGTAGACTCTAAAATAAAGTGGCCAAACGACATCTATTTTAAGAATAAAAAACTTTGCGGAATTTTAACCGAGAGAATAAAAGAAGATGTAATAGTAGGCGTAGGGCTTAATGTTTTAACAAAAAAAGAGAATTTGCCAAGCATTGCAACATCCGTTTTTGAAATAACTAAAAAAGAATACGATAAAAAAGAAATATTGGACAGTTTTCTTTTTGAGTTTTTCAAAGAATACGGAAATATAAGAGAAAACAAGCGGGAAATAATCGCATATTTGAAAGAGAACCTGTACAGAGAAAGCAAAGAAATGGAAGAATGGATTAAAATACTTAGAATTTATGAGTAATTTTTAGCGTATGATGTATGGGGAGGATAAATATGTTAAATGTTCTTTATTTCATTTTGGGACTTGTTTTGGTACTGTTTGTATTAAAAATTTTCGGAAAACCTATTAAGTTTTTGATAAAAATTGCAATCAATACTTTTTTGGGAGGAATTGTACTTTTAATCATTAACACACTCGGAGCCGGATTTAAAATTGCAATAGGAATAAATTATTTAACGGCTCTGATTGTGGGAATTTTAGGACTTCCGGGCGTTATACTTTTAATTTTATTGAGTTTAATTTAAAAATTATATACAAAGGAGAAAACACAATGAAAAAAATTATCACATTCGGCGAGATTATGCTTAGACTTCAAACCCCAAATTACCAAAGGGTTATTCAGGCACAGTCTTACGATGCAACTTTTGGCGGCGGGGAAGCAAATGTAGCTGTATCTTTGGCAAACTATGGAATGGATGCATCTTTCGTAACAAAACTTCCGCAAAATCCTATCGGTGATGCTTGCATAGCAGAACTCAGAAAGAACGGCGTTGATACGAAAAACATCACTCGTGGCGGCGACAGAGTGGGAATTTACTTTGTTGAAAAAGGTGCATCTCAGAGAGCATCAAATGTTATCTATGACAGAGCATTTTCGTCAATCGCTACTGCTACAAAAGATGACTTTGATTGGGACAAGATTTTTGACGGAGCAGATTGGTTCCACTTTACGGGAATTACACCTGCACTTTCAGATTCCTGTGCAGAGATTTCGCTTGAAGCATGTAAAGCTGCAAAAAAGAGAAACATCACAATTTCTTGCGACCTTAACTTCCGTAAAAAACTTTGGACAAGCGAAAAAGCAGGAAAAGTTATGGGCGAACTTATGCAGTATGTTGATGTTTGCATAGCAAATGAAGAAGATGCGGAAAAAGTGTTCGGAATTAAGGCAGAAGGCACCAATGTTACCGCAGGTGAAATAAGCGATGAAGGATACAAGGAAGTTTGCAAAAAACTCGTTGAAAAGTTCGGATTTAAGAAAGTTGCAATTACGCTTCGTGAAAGCATAAGTGCAAGTGAAAATAACTGGGCGGCAATTCTTTATGATACAAAAGACTTTTACAAGTCCAAGAAGTACAACATTACTATCGTTGACCGTGTAGGCGGCGGCGACAGTTTTGGCGGCGGACTTATCTATTCGTTGTTAAGCGGATACGATATGCAGTCAACTATAGAGTTTGCGGTTGCAGCAAGTTGCTTAAAGCACTCCATCGAGGGCGACTTTAACTTGGTAAGCGTTAAGGAAGTTGAAACTCTTATGAAGGGCGACGGCTCCGGCAGAGTACAAAGATAAAATTTGTTAATTTAACTAAAAAGTGGGTGTCGCATTTTGCGACACCCACTTTTGGCTGAAAGCAAAATGCGACACCCACATTTGGGCTGGAAGCAAAATAGTGCATTTTGAAACAGCCCCTTTTACTTAATATCAATTCCGAGGGATATAAGGTCTTTAAAAAAGCTGGGATAACTCTTGTTTACGGCTTCAATGCCGTCTAAGAATCCTCCCGTTACACTTAAAAGAAGAGAAACCGCCATTGCAATTCGATGGTCATTGTATGAAAAAACAGGTAAATCGGGCTTTTTTATTTTACCTTTTTTTATTATCATTTTGTCATCGGACACGATTGATGAAATTCCAAATTGCGACAGGACTTTTTGCATTGAAAGACATCGGTCGCTCTCTTTTTCTCTAAGCCTTTTCACGCCCAAAAATTCACCGCCGTTTTTTAAAGATGCCAGAGCAAAAAGAATCGGTGCCAAATCGGGCGTGTTTGAGATATCAATTACCGCATTTTCGCCGTTTAAAATGTCAAAGTATTTAAAAAACGCACTATCGCCTTGCTTACTGTTTTCTTTAAGACCTTTTACGCTTACATTCCCTCCGATATGGTTAAATGCATAAAGGCAAGACGCATTGGAAAAGTCTTTTTCAATTTCTGTGTCTGTCGATTTGAATTTTTGATTGCCGCAGACATAAAAACGATTGCCCGATGTTTCTGTTTTTATGCCGAAAGTCTTTAACACATCTAAGGTAATATTAACATACGGATAACTCACAAGTGGCGTTGTAACAATAATTTCGCTGTCGTCTTTTAAAAGCGGAAGGGCAAACAGAAGCCCCGAAATGTACTGACTGCTGACATCTCCTAAAACAAAATACTTTTTAGATGAGATGTTACCGTTTACTAAAATGTGATTATCGAACTTTTTAAAGGTGCAATCGTTTAAAACATCTTCATATATTGAAATTCCTCTTTCAAAAAGCCTGTTTGAAAGCAAAAAATCACCACCGCCGCATTTTATTACAGATGCAGGGAGATAGAGCCGAAGTACGCTTGCACTTTCATTGCAGGGAAAAATCTTAGATGGAATGCCTCTTGAAATAACGATTGTATCGCCTTTAATTTCTATGTCGGAGCCGAGTGCCTTTGCACATAATAAAGAAGCATCAATATCATCGCACGGAGCATAGCCTTTAATCGTGCATTTTTCATCGGATAAAGCACTTGCCAATATAAGGCGTATTGCATAACTTTTTGAGGGCGGTGCTAAAACTTCGCCGACTGCTTTTGAAGGTGAAAATTCAACTTGCATTGTTCCCTCCGAGATAGTTCATCAAAAAATCTATTGCTTCCGTGTATCCCAAAAACCCTTTACCGCAAACAGAATGAACACAGGCTTTTTTGATGAAGTTAACTTTTCTAAAATCTTCTCTTTTTTCCAAATCGCTGATATGAACCTCAACTGTCGGTATGGAAACAGACTTTAAAGCATCAAAAATAGAAATGCTTGTGTGAGTGTAACCGGCAGGGTTAAACACAATGCCGTCAATGTGCGAAAAATACGCATTTTGTATGGCATCTATAATTGAACCTTCACAGTTTGACTGAAAAAACTCAACTTCTACGCCTTTTTCTTTTGCAAAAGACGATATGAACGAAATTAAATCGTCATAGGTTTTTTCTCCGTATATTTCTTTTTCTCTGATACCTAAAAAATTCATATTGGGACCGTTTAAAATAAGAAATTTCACCTTAAAACCTCCTTTATTAAGGCTATGGTTTCTTTTAGTTCATCGCTTGGAATAACTTTGTAATCACAGACATTTTCATATATGGGAATTCTTTTTTTATATAAGGCATCTAATGCCTCTTTGCTCGAAGAAAGAGGTCTGTCATTTGAAGCAAAAAGTTTTTCTTTGTGAGTGTCTATAAATATAAGAACACCGTTTCTTTTGAGATTTAAAACATTTTTATCCGAAAGGATACTGCCACCACCCGTAGCAATTACAAATCCGCCTTTTTGGGAAATGTTATCTATTAAACCGGATTCCTTTTTTCTGAAATAATCTTCTCCCTTTAAGTTAAAGATTTCAGGAACCGTAAGACCTTCCGATTTTGATATTTCTTCGTCTGTATCAATAAATTTCTTCTTCAAATCCGAAGAAAGCATTTTCCCGACAGTAGTCTTTCCGCAAGACGGCATACCGATTAAAACTATGTTTTCCTTTTCGCTTTTAATCTCTTTGTATATTTTTTCGCAAAACGAGTCTTCAAACTTGGTATTCAAAAACAGTTCCGAAGATTTTACCGCCTGGGAAATCAACATAAAAAGTCCCGAAGCACATTTTATGCCAAGCCTTTTTGCTTCAAGAATTAAAGGTGAAGAAATTGGGTTATAAATAACATCAATAACGCCCTCTAAATTTTTGAATTTGCAAAGAGCAATATTTACCATATCAAAATCGGGATACATTCCCACGGGAGTGGTGTTTATTAAAAAATCAAAATCCAAATAATCATATACTTCATCATATAAAATTTTTCCGTTTCCGTGAGAACGAGAAACAAATACTGTTTCTTTTGCGTTTAAATGCTTTAAAACAGAACAAACGGTTTTTGCCGTACCTCCGCTGCCCAATATTAAAACTTTCTTGGATTCTAAATTAAAACCGCTTTTTAAAATAAGACTTTTAAAACCGAAAAAGTCAGTGTTATAGCCGAAAAGTTTACCGCCGTCATTTACAATGGTGTTGACCGAACCTATGCTTTCTGCCAAAGGGTCAATAAAGTCAAGATATTTTATGACTTCTTCTTTGTACGGAATAGTTACATTTAATCCTTTGAATTTACGCTCATTAAAAAAGGCGGGCAGTTCGTCTTTTTTGATGCTTTTTAGTTCGTAAGAGTAGTTTGATATTTTATTGTGAATTTCACGAGAATAACTGTGCGACAGGCTTTCGCCGATAAGTGCGTATTCCATATTTTGACCTTTCTTTAAATCGGATTATCGCTTTAAAAAAGAGATATACCCGTTATGCAAAGATAAAACTTCCCAAAAGACAGAATAATATTTTATTTTTTATCTTCACTTACGAAACAAACCCTTTATTTCCTTTTCGTCAATAGATTTCACATCAAAACCCAAATCCACGATAACTTTTTTTATTTTATCTTTATCAAGGGAATGCTCGCTTTTTATTACAGAAGTTTTTTTCACGCATGAAGAAGAAACTTTCCTTGTTTTAAAATTGCTTTTTATAGCCTTGTTAACCAATGAGGCACACAGTTTGCAATCCATTCCGTCAATTAAAACCGTAGTTTTAATCATAAAATCACTTCCTACATATAAATTAGCACAAAAAACAGTTAAAATCAAGCAAAAAGGGAGACTTACGAAAAAAGTGGGGTGTCGCATTTTGCGACACCCCCTTTAACCCTGTTATAATCAGTCTATTACGGTTGCGATTGAATGTGCTTTTAAACAAACCTCTGTGCAAATGTCGTTATGGCGAAGCACGACATTGGTATCTTCGTTTTGAGGGTTAATTAAAACCGTAACGATTTCGCCGTTTGGATTTACAAAGGCACAGGTATTAATCTTTGAAGTAAACTTCGTTGTGGCAATCCTTACAGCACCACGCTTAACAAATTTTGAAAAATGACCTATATAGTAGTAAATAGGTGTAAGTTCCATCTTTTTAGCAGTTTTATCGTATAAAATGGGTGCGTAGCAACCGCCGTTTTTGGGGTCCAAGAGTTCGGCTTCTTTTGAAATATCGGCAGAAATTCTGTTGTGATAAGGACCGCCCAACTCGTCAAGAAGTAAATTCCAATCACAAGAAGCGGTTTGGAAATTGTTGAAGTTTTCGCACATATCGGTGCCGTAACGCTCGGCAAGTTCAAGCAAGTCATACTCCATAGTGCTGCAAAATTCCGTACAGATGAGAGGTTTGTTAAATTGCTCGTGAACAAGCCTTAATCCTTCAAAGTGGTCGCCTGTGTACCAGTGATAACCGACTGCCCAAACTCTGTTTTTAACTTCTTCGTCCGAAAAGATTGTGCGGGAGCGGTCGTAAACACGCTCTTTGTTGTGATCCCAAATGATAATTTTTGTATCAAGATTTGCTCTGTCAAGTGCAGGAATCAAACTCTTTTTAATAAATTTCTTTTCGTCTTCGGCACTGTAAAAGCAACTTTCCCAAGGCTGAATTGCCTTAGGTTCGTTCTGGACGGAAATTGCGGAAATGTTAATTCCCTCGTTTTTGTAGGCGAGAATGAATTTTACAATAAATTCTGCCCAAGTGTCATAAAACTTTTCTAAAAGTTTTCCGCCTTTTATTCGGGAATTGTTTTCCTTCATAAATGCGGGAGGACTCCACGGCGAGGAAAAAAGTATCATTTCCTGCTTTGTATAAGCCAAACAATCTTTCAAAAACGGAAGTATGTACTTTTTATCTCGGTCAACAGAAAATGTTTTAAGTTCCGTATCACCTTCATCTATGTACGAGTACAAATCAAGCGAGAAGTCGCACGAATTAATGTGAGTTCTTCCGAAATTATAGCCGATTCCGTTTTCCTCGTCAAAGTATGCGGTCAAAAATGCCTTTTTTGTATCATCATCCATAAGCGAATAGTTATAAGCGGAAGATTCGGTAAAAGCACCACCGAAACCGAGAACGGACTGATACTTCACATCATCAAAAATGTTAACTACATTAAGTTCCGTGTCGCTTTTGGCGTTTCCTTTTGCTGTTTCTTCACTTTTAAAATATATATTTTCTTTCGGAACAGATTTAACAATCCTCATTTTCATCATCCTTTCAGTTACTTATATGATTTTACCAACAAATAGTATATATTGCAAGAAAAAGTTAAGGAATGCTAAAAGACAGCAGAAATTATAAAACTCGGTATTTAATTATGAAATAAAAAAATCATGTGAGAACACCTGATATATTAGTTATAATGTTTACATATGAAAGTTTGGTAAGATAAAATTTAAAGCCTTTTGTTTAATAAAACAGAAGGCTTTCGCCACTTTTACGGAAAAACTTTGTACAAGAAAAAATCCTGTAAAAAAGAGAGAAAACGGTGAAAACCCAAAAATATGACAAAAACCTTGTAACCAAAGGAAAAATATGCTATAATTCCTTATTAAGTTATACACAAAAAGACGAAAACTCTGAATAAAAAAACAACTGAAATAACGGAGGAAGCGAAAATGGAAGTTGAAGAACGCCTGATTAATCTTGTAAAAGAATTCTATAAAAATGTAGATTACAGTATTGGGTATCCCGTTTGTCAATATCCTAATATGGCAGGGTTTGGTGAATGGTACGCCAAAACCGGGCTGTGTGATATTGCGACTAACAATGTAGGAAATCCGTTTGACGATGAACAGTACCTGTTGAGCGCCACTTTGATCGAAAGAGAAGTCATTCAGACTTTTGCACCGCTCTACGGTATCCCGAAAGGCGAGGAATGGGGCTTTGTTACTAACAGCGGAACAGACGGAAATATGCACGGAATTTATTTCGGTGCAAAGAAACTTCAAAAAGAAACCGGAATGCTTCCGATTGTCTATATTTCCAAAGAAGCGCATTATTCTTCATCCCGTTTGTGTGATGTCCAGAATCTTGAAAACCGAATGATTGATTATGATAATCTGGGACGCATGGATCCGGATTCATTCAGAGAAAACCTTGACCCGACAAGACCGGCATTGATCGTTTTTGCCATCGGGTCCACATTTATGGGAGCCACAGATGACCAAGCCTCAATCGGAAAAGTATTGGAAGAAGTAAAACCGGTCGGCGTTTATAAGCATCTTGATGCCGCTTTGTTCGGCGGTTATTTCCCATTTACGGAATATAAAGATATTGTAAGCATGGAAAAGCAGGGATACGATTCGATTGCCATCAGCGGTCATAAGTTTTTCGGCATTGATGAACCGTGTGGCTTGTTTTTGAGCCGAAAAGATGTTTTGGCGGCACAAAGGGCAGCAAAGGTGGAGTATCTCAATAATGATATGCCGCTGATCAGCTGTTCAAGAAGTGCTGTTGCACCGCTTAAATTTTATTGGATTTTACATCATATGGGATATGATGCTTTTGAAAAAGAAGCCGAGTCCATGCTCGAAAACACGAGATATCTTCAGGAAAAATTTGACGAAATCGGTTATCCCGCATGGCATATGCCGTATAGCAACACGGTGTTTTTCAAGCGTCCGCCGGAGTGGATACGGAAGAAATATTCACTTGCAAACGGCTTTCTCCCGGAATACGGCGGGGAACTTTCCCATATAGTCGTGATGCAGCATGTGAAGAAAAATATCATTGACGAGTTTATCGAAGACTTAAATCGTTGATATGTACACAAGGCGAAAAAAATAAAAACAGTAGCCATTTTCGAGTTTTTTCGTATAATAAGATAAAATTCAAAGCCTTTTGTTTAATAAAACAGAAGGCTTTCGCCACTTTTAAGGAAAACTTTGTACAAGAAAAAATTTTCCTGTAAAAAAGAGAGAAAACGGCTTTGGCATCTTGAAAATTTTCTTTTAAAGTGCTATAATTAAGATGAATAGTTAGGTTTGTTGTGTCATTTGATTATATATACAAGAAAAACACAGTTAAATTTGCATAAAAATTTCAAAAACATAGAAGCAATTTAGGGAAAGTGAGGTTTTCATTATGAAAACAAAAAAATTACTAAGCATAATAATTGTGCTGGCGATGGTGGTATCGCTTTTGCCGGTAACGGTTTCGGCGGAAACGGGCGGTAAATACATCGCCCGGAGCTGGGACGAAACAAAAAAGCAGGTCGTTTCCACGGCAAAGGATATTCCTACATACGCCGGAGAAATCACGGCGGACACCACCGAACTTTCCGGCGGCTGGTATGTTGTCCGCAAAACCGTTACAAACGGGAACCGGATCGTGGTAAAAGGCACAACCAACAACCCAACCAATATCGTTCTGCTTGATGGTTTTACGCTTACTGCGGCAGCCGGTATAGAGGTTGCCGAAGGTTATACGCTGAATATTTACGGTCAGCAAAAGAATATAGGCGTAATCGAAGCACACTGCGACAGTTATCCTAACGAGTATTCTGCCGCCATCGGAGCAGGCGACCACAACACCAACACCGGCACAGTGAACATATTCGGCGGCACCATCGTGGCTGCATCCAAATACGGTGCAGGCATCGGCGACGACGGCTACAATGATGACTTCATCAGTGCCGGTGCAGTTACCGTGTACGGCGGCACCATCGTGGCTACATCCACATACGGTGCAGGCATCGGCGGCGGTCATTGGGGAAGCGGCAGCAAAGTGACCGTGTATGGCGGTACCGTCACGGCTACATCGGCCAGAAACTCGGGCATCGGCGCAGGCAATCACATAGGTGAGGGCGAATTTACCGTGGCGAACGGTCTGGAGATCCGAGCGGGTGACACAGCTGATGACAGTAAGCCCGTTACAGTCGAAGATTACAGAAAATACAGATACCACTATGTATCCATTATCTATCCTCCGCACAGCCACAATTTCACCGGGGACTGTGTGAACAACGGCGACGGCACGCACGCATACAAATGCACGGGGTGTGAGGAATTTGGCACTCCCGAAGCACATACATATGAAGACGGCGTATGCGCATGCGGTGCACACAACTTGGGCAAATATATCGCCCGGAGCTGGGACAGCGACAAAAAGCAGGTTGTTTCCACGGAGGAAGATATCCCGGAAACAGCCCAAAAAATCACGGCGGACACAAGAGAACTTGAAAGCGGCTGGTATGTTCTTTCGGAAAGCGTTACGCTGCCGGAGGGCAAACATATCACTGTGAACGGCGATGTAAATCTTGTTCTTTGCGACGATTGCGAGCTGAAAATCCCTTCGCCCGGGAATGTGCACGCCGCAATAGAATTGACTGATGGCGGTACTTTCGGTGCAAGTGATTCTCTGACAATTTACGGTCAGAAAAACGATACCGGCAGCATCGTTGCATACGGCGGCTCAAGTGCGGCAGGTATTGGCAGTTATGACAAGGAAGACAGCGGCACACTTACCATCAACGGAGGTATTGTTACGGCTTACGGCGGTAATGACGGAGCCGGTATCGGCGGCGGTCATGAACGCGACTGCGGCGATATAACGATATACGGTGGCACGGTGACTGCTACCGGCGGCAACCTAGGTGCCGGCATCGGCAACGGCTATGAAGGCAACGGCGGCAGTATTACCGTATACGGCGGCACCGTGAAAGCGTACGGCAACGGCAGTATGGCACTCGGCGGCGGTTCGAGGGGTATTTACAGAAACAAAATTTCCATTTACGGCGGCGATATTATTGCCGACAGCAAAAGCACCAAAGATGCCGTAATTGCTTATTCGGTTAAGGTTTATGCCAATGCGGACAAAAAATTTACCGTAAAGGATTTAAGCGGCACAGAGCTTTCTGTCTCTCCCGTAACGGAAGAAAAGGATTTATACAATTCTCTGTCGGGATATAAAGCAATCCATATTGCAGATGGTACATTGCCTGCGGTGAAATATTGGATGTCCGGTAATGCCTATGCCGAGTGCAAGAGCTATACCCCTGTGATGCAGGACACCACAACATGGACAGGCGGGGCGGATGAAGAAAACGCCGGCTGGTATGTGGTAAACGAGAACATAACGATAGACGGAGACATTTCGCTTTCCGGCACTGTCTGCCTGATCCTGTGCGACGGCAAAACGCTGACGGTAAACGGAAATATAACGAGCGAAGGCGGCCATATTAAGGTTTATGCCCAGTCGGACGGGAGCACCAAGGGCTGCCTGAATGTTGATTCTTTTGACAGCTGGAGATTGGACATTTCCATCCTCGGCGGAAACATAACAGCAGGTTTCATTAAATGTTGTCACCTGGAGATTAGCAACGGAGCTTTGACCGTGAGCGGTGTCGTTCCGACAGGCTTCTCCATATATTCTATTATAGTAGACGATGGAATGCATGTCTCCGGCGGTACCGTGACCGTAAATAATGTAGCCAATGTTCATGAAGTTATTATCATAAACGACGGCGACCTTTCTATCAAAGGCGGCACCGTAACCGTAACAGGAGGGTATAACGGCATTTACGCTAAATTTCATACAATTACAATCAGCGAGAACGCAAATGTGACTGTAACGACGGAAGGTGAAGTAGGAATTTTGGCAAATCACCTTGAAGTTACCGGCGGTAATCTTTCCGTCACGGGAAGTAAATATGGCATTCAGACAAAAACGTCGAAGTTCAGTAACAGCACCGGAATCCTTCGCCCCGCCAATGTAACCGTGCAGGGCGGGGAAAAGGCTTTTTCGGTCAGCGACCCGAATGGTATTGAAATTTACTATAACGGAAGAGATACTGTGAAAGTTTACAACCGGGCAAACGAGGAAGTTGTCAGACAAGTTGGGGGATTATATTGGGCACAAATCCTCACCGACACCTATTACCGACTCGTAGCGGAAAGTTCCGTCGTGCCGTACCTATACTATGATGAAGTAAGCAAGGAACTAAAACAATCGGTCTGTTTAGATTATGAAGTGATTGACGAAAACCACAAGCCGACCGAATGGGAAGCCGGCAAATGGTATGTTGTAAAGGATGGCGTAGGAATAACGGGTAATGTGTCGGTTTCGGGTGATGTGCATTTGATTTTGACGGACGAAAGCACACTTATGATTCAGACAAATGAAAATCCCATTTTTATAAAAGACACTATTTCCGGCGAGGACGCACATTTGTATCTACATTCGCAAAGTACAGGCAGCAAGGCAGGTCAGCTGAATTGTTACGGTCCGAACGGGCCGGAGAAGGTTGAAGGCGGTAATGCGATAACCGTTTCCGCTCTTACAATCATCGGCGTTTCGGTATCGGTAAAAGGCGGTAATGGCGGCTACGGCAAATCACTTAAAGGCGGCAACGCAATTGATGTTTCAATCCTTACCGTGAACAATGCGACCGTCACAGCTGTCGGCGGTGTCGGCGGCAAAGGTTTTAGTGCCGGCGCCTCTTGGGGAACAGCTCATTCCGGAGGCGACGGCGGCTCCGGAATAAAATGCTTAAGCCTTGTAATAAATGAAGGTTCGGTCAATGCGACCGGCGGCAACGGCGGTGCCGGAGGAAAAGATAATGAAGGAGGCTACCGTTCTGACGGCGCAACCGGTGCAAGTGTTATACTTAACGAGGGCGGCGTGATTGACGGCACGGTTCAGGTCAGGGCGAATGAAACCGACGAGTTTATTCCGCTTCCAAGCGGCAAAAGCGTAAGCGATTACCGGTTTGCAAAGATAACAAAAACATTTGTGCCGGATTCCCTTACCCTTGACATTTCGGGCAATGACTTCAAGGTAACGCCAAACGGCGAGGATACAAACAAGGGTGTTGTCATTGTTGCACTTTATGACAGCGAATATATGACAAGACTTCTTGATGTGAAAACTTTTGACCTTACGAAAACAGATAAGCCGGAAGGTAAATTTACCCAAAGCGGATATGTTAAAGCTTTTTGGTGGTCATCGCTTTCCGATATAACTCCTCTTTGCAAAGCAAAAGGAGAAGATTAAAAATCACAGCAGATTAAAATTCAGGCACAATATAAATTAAATATTATAAAAAAAGATAATGAATACTCAAAAGTATCCATTATCTTTTTTGTCTTTATTTGACACAAGTTTGCATAAGAGAGTTTAGTAAGATAAAATTCAAAGCATTTTGTTAATTTTGTGGAAAACTTGCAAAGAGAGAAAATGGCTTTGGCATCTTGAAAGTCACAATCAAAAGTGCTATAATTAAAATGTATAATTGGTTTTGTTGTGTCATTTTATTACATACACAAGAAAAACACAGTTAAATTTTTATAAAAATTTCAATAATAGAAGCAATTGATAGTGTAAAGTAGAATATGAAAAGCAATTTCAGGAGGTACAAGAGTATGAAAAAGAAGATTATCAGTTTATTACTTGCGGTTTTTGTGATCGTCTCAATGCTTCCGCTTGGGACTATCCCTGTCTTTGCGGCCGGACGGGGGCCGAAACTGGTTCCCGATTTAAACAGGGATGGCAAGATTGACGAATATGACTATGATAAATCCATATCCGGAACCGGCGTATTTACCATTTGGCTGAATGATGACGATGATGCCGAAGGAACAAGTGACGGCGAAACAGCCGGAGATACAAATACTGCCGGACATGATACTGCCGGACATGATACTCCGGCAGACGAAAGAAACAAAATGGATTATGATGACGATAAAGTAAACGGGCGCTGCGACCTGCTCGATTTTTTCCCTGTTTTGGTTGATGTGACCGGGGTTCCCGAATGGGAAAATTATACATGGGAACTTAAATCCACAGGTGATGCAAATGTAAATGTTGTGTTTACAAAACTAAACGCAGATAAAGCCGGCGATTTTCATACAAAAATAGATGTAAAAGAGTTCGATGGTGAAACTCCGGTATATGAAGCTTCTGTCACTTCTCTCCGTGATGAACCACAACTGCCGGATGGTTTTTTGCAAGAAGGCAGAGGTGTTTTACTGATCGAAGGCAGCGGTCTCGGTGAAGGGAATATTGTTCTTACGGGTTATAAAGACGACCGTGATCCGGTAAGTTTAAATTTGCCTATCAAGGTAGCGAAGGTTGAGGATATGTACCGCACAATCAATCTTCGTCAAGGTGATTCATCCGTACCTGACGAGCCGACGGCGAGAAAGGATGCGGATTCGGACGGCAGGCAGTTCGTCTTTGTCCACGGATACAATGTAACGCATGATGAAGCGAGAGGAGAAGCGTCAGAATTTTACAAGAGGCTTTGGCAGTCCGGCTCGGATTCGATGTTTACGGCAGTAGAATGGGACAGCGATGAATCAATGATAAAGTTCCTTGGTACTATTAATCTCACATTGAATTATTACGCAAATGTTGAAAATGCTTTTGCCGCGGCACAGGATTTTAAAAATTTATGTGAACGGCTTCCGGGCAGAAAATATCTGGTCGGTCATTCACTCGGCAATATGCTGATTTGTTCTGCAATACAAGACTTCGGACTTGAATATGAAAAGTATTTTATGCTCAATGCATCAATTGCCGCGGAGGCATTCGACAAAAATGCCGTTGATGACGGAATGGTTGATGATTACTGGGAAAATAATATCCCGGCTCAAAAGCGGGCTTCGCATTGGTATGATAATTTCGGGCAATCGGATTTTCGCAGCACCTTGACCTGGAAGGGTCGCTTTGAGGATGTAAAAAAGAATGTTGTCAATTTGTATTCACCAAGCGATGAATTCCTTGCAAATTGTCCGGACGATGTGGACCGTGAAGCGAGTGAAGAGGAAATAAGAGATATATTTTTCAACAAATTGTACACCCGAAAAAGTGAATATAAAGAAGGCCATGAATTATTGAAATATGATGGTTACTGGGCATTTACCGAAAAAATCAAAGGAACGGATTATATAAAAGTAATCAATAATGTCATGTATAATATCCTTGGTCTTGATGCCACATTACAGATGAATTACGAAGGCGGCTGGGGCATAAACGAAAACTATGACCCCGGAGACATCAGTCCGGCAAATACAAGATTCACACCGTTTATTGATGAGCGTATGGCATGTGAAGAAGAGCCGTTTATTTCAAGCAGTGAGGCGTTTGCGGCGTTTGCTCTCAAAGCGCAGCTGCTTGCGGACGCAATTCCGGTGGAGTCCTATGCAGCCGGCTCAAATCCGGTATCAACACTTAAGAATATAAATCTTGAGAGCTATATAGGAGAAAACCCGGACTGGCCTTCATATATTGGTGAAGACGCTGAGGAAAACCGTGAAAATATATGGAAACATAATGATGCAACCGAGGTTGCATATTATCACACGCATAAATTATTTGACTATATTGCGGCAAGCCCATGGGACAGACTGTGTACACGTGAGGCGCTCGACGGTGACCTTGAGGTCAGCGTGGTGGACAGTACTCCGTATATTGTAACAATTAAACTGTTGAATGATATCAAAGCCGGCAGCCATGATGAGCCGTTCTGTGTAGACACATCGGAAGATCATACAAAAGTAATTCTTGACCTCAACGGACACAGTATGGACTTCTCTCAGGCAAAAGGAAGCGCAATCGTGGTTAAAGAGGGCACAAATCTGACAATTACGGACAGCAGTCAGTCGTCGTGCGGAACAATCACGGGCGGCACCGGTCAGACCTTAGGCACAGGTGATTCTAAGCTATATGGCGGCGGCGTGCTGGTCAAAGGCAAGCTGACGATGACAGGCGGCACTGTTACGGGAAATTCGGCAGACCTTGGCGGCGGAGTTTATGTTGCTGACGGAGGAGAACTTACAGTCGGCGGAACAGCTAAAATTTACGGTAACTTGTCAAAAGACGGAACTTCTGACAACAATCTCTATTTGCAGGATTCAAAATGCATAACCGTTTGCAATAGCCCCGATGGATTTAAGCAGGGCGCTCAAATCGGCATTTCAAAAGCCGGCAACGGCAGATTTACAACAAACGGAGCAGATGCGAATTATTTCTTCTCTGATGCAGAAGGTAAATACATAAGGCACGAAACCGCCGATGGAGGCTATTTGGAGCTTGCAGACGCTCCGAATATCAGCGTGACGGTTACCTTCTTTGATATGCAGGGAGGCGGAGACGGAAGCGAAGCCGCCGAGGCACGCTATACTTATGCGATGCCCGAAATAACTGTTCCGACAAAGACCGGTTATACATTCGAGGGTTATTATGATAAGTTTGGAAATGCTTACTACAACGCAAGCGGAGAAAGCGTAAGAAACTGCGACAGGAAGAGTGATTTTACGCTGTACGCACATTGGAAGAACGCTGCTTACAACATAATTTATAAGGATAAAGCCAAGGACAAAGCCGAGGATGAAGATGAAGATGAGGATGAGGATGAGGATGAAGACGGATGCGATTTCACGGGTGAACATGAAATCGGTTATCCGACAACACATACCTACGGTTCTGTGACAGCGTTGAAGAGAGCAGTCAAAGCAGACTATATTTTTCTCGGCTGGTTCAAGAAATCTGACTGTTCGGGCAGTCCGGTCACCTCTGTCAGTGCGAACTGTGCAGAGGATATTACGCTTTATGCAAAATGGACACAACATATACATTCGTACGGCAAGATCATCGACGCCGGCACAAACGGAACTCATACTTTTCTCTGTGATACCTGTTATACCAATCAAGGAGGCGAATGTTACGAACCGACCAAAACCGAAAGCTGTACTTATGTAAATGGCTACTGCTCCGTTTGCGGTGCGAAAGATCCGAGCTGTTGTTATATCGCCCGGAGCCTGGACGAGCAAAATCAAAAGGTCACAGAGCAGCTTTTGGAAATTCCCGCAGGTGCGACCGTTCTTTCGGATGAAACCGCATGGAATGGCGGATTTTACATCGCAGACGGTACGGTAAATTTAAGCAGCGTCACGGTGACGGGCGATGTCAGCCTTATTTTGATGGACGGCTGTGAGCTGACGGTCGGCGGCATCAAGGTCGAAGGCGAAAACAGCCTGACGGTCCATGCGCAAAAGGGCGGCACCGGTAAGCTTATTGCAAACGGCGGTACATACTCTGCCGGCATCGGCGGAGGTATGAGCGCAAGCTGCGGCAATATCACGATTCACGGCGGCGAGATAGTCGCAAACAGCAGTTCGAACGGTGCAGGCATCGGCACGGGAATGTTCGGCGGCAATGGTGGAAGCGTGACAGTCTACGGCGGCGATGTCACGGCAACCGGACTGCTCTCCGCACAAGGAATCGGTCACGGCAACACTACTAACGGCGACTTGACCGGCGTTGCGATTTACGGCGGCAAAGTTACCGCAACGGGTTCAGTGTCCGAAACAGCCATCGGCGCCGATGTAATCACAATCGGCGAAAATATGGCGGTTTACGACAAAAACGAAAACCGTGTCAGTTTTGACAGCACAATGCCGTATGTGAAAATCGTCGAAAAAGATAGCCTTGCCCTTGACACCACATGGAATACCTTCACCGTAACACCAAACGGCGAGAATACAAACAAGGGCATTGTGATTGTTGCACTTTATGATAATGAAAATTTGAATCAATTACTTGATGTGAAAACTTTTGACCTGACGAAAACAGATGACCTGACAGGCAAATTTACCCAAAGCGGATATGTAAAAGCTTTTTGGTGGTCATCGCTTTCCGATATAACTCCTCTTTGCAAAGCAAAAGGAGAAGATTAAAAATCACAACACCGTAAGTAAAAAGAAAAACATACCATACATAACAAAAAAGGCGGTAGAGTAAAATCTATCGCCTTTTGCTTTTATTCATTTTTTCACTTAATTTATGAAACGGTTTGGAGTATTGTGTGTTACAAAAAATACTATCGACAAAGGAAGTGAAAAAGTGCAAAAGCAATTACTCACAAACGGAAATCAAAATTAAAAATTGATGATTTATTGATGATGTGCTAGATGCAATGTTTGAAAACAGGTGGAGCAGATACGAAATTGATGCTGAAATTTGGTGAAAAATCATATATTCAAAACAAAATCGCCTGCGATTTTTTACCTTACTTTTTCCTTCTTCCATATTACTTTTTACTTCCAAAAATCCTCGTTCGATACTTTTTGAAGTAAGAGTGAAGAAGGAATAGTGAATAAGTAAAAATCCCCGTTCTTACGAACGAGGATTTTTGGCGGAGAGAAAGGGATTCGAACCCTTGAACGGGGTTAACCGTTACACGATTTCCAGTCGTGCGCCTTAGACCAACTCAGCCATCTCTCCGGACCCCAATATTATATCTCGAAATTTGTAAAATTACAAGAAGAAATTTCAAAAATCAATATATTTTTTAAAAAAACCTTTAACAAACTTCCTATGAGTTGACTTTTTTATATATTTCTGCTAAAATAAGGGTTGTGAAAGGTTGTGTTTTTATGAAAAAATTATTCCTTCTTTTAACACTTTCGGTAATGCTTTTTACCTGCTCTTGTGTTGATAACAAAAGTATGCGGCAACCTCAAACGGAATCGCAGATTAAAGATGAAGATGTACATAATGCAATTATAGAACAAAACGCCGGTATGTACCTTGACGGCGAAGCACTTTGCGAAGGAAATACAGTGCTTTCTACCGAAAGCGGAAATGACGGAAAAATAACTTTATATGCTCTTGTTATGTACGGCGAGTATGGATTTGAAAACGGTAATTTTGTAAAGGTTTCGGGCAGCGGAGTTATCCCGACCAAACTTACATTTAAAACGACTGACGACAAAAAAGTTTTAGAAAGTTACGAAGTGCCGGAAGACGGAAGCAGAAACATTGAATCTACAAAAAAACTTTTTCCGAAAGAACTTCATTCCAGAGTTTTGACTATACACGAAGAGGACGAAAGGAATTTAAAGGAACAAGAGGTCAATCAGGCAAATGAATATTTAAAGTCAATCGGAAGAACCGCACAGGTAGGAGATTACGGAGATTTCGAGCATATTTTGTTGACGGATTTGGGCGTATCGGTTGAGGCTTCAAACAAAATTTGTACAAATAAAGATTTAGGCGAGTATCCCAACTTTGTCGGCACTAAGGAAAAAATCCTTGACGGCATCAGATACCTTTACAAGGTGGAGTATAAAAAAGAAAAAAATTCGGTAGTTTTTTCAAAAATAAAGGTTGAAAGCCAAGAATCAAAATACGAAGAATATATTGAAGTTGATGCCGTTACGGGAGAAATAAAAAATTAACGGAGAGAATTATGGATTATCATTTTAATGAAAAAATGGACATCAGGCTGTTGGCACTCTACACGATAGATGCATTTAAGATGTCTATAACAAATCAGTTTGTACTTGATACTGTTTTAGTGTATCCTTTTGTTGACTTTTTTGAGTTCCAAGAGGCACTTGACGATATCGAACAGAAAAAATTGGTTGTTGCACATGAGGAAAACGGATTAAAACTTTATTCTATTACCGATAAGGGAAAAGAAACGCTTGACTTTTTCAAAAGCAATATTCCGCTTTCCGTAAGGGAAAGAATAAGGCTCAGTGCAAAGGGAAAAATTCGGGCAATGAAAAACGCACTTAATGTAAGTGCTGTTGCGGAAAAAGTGAATGAGATTGAGTACGCATCAAAACTTAAAATTTCAGAAGGCGGTTACCCTATTTTTGAACTCACATTTAATGTGGGGGACAAAGGCGTTGCAGAAGATATATGCAAAAAGTTTAAAAAAGAGCCTAATGAGATATACTCGAAACTGATTTCTGTATTACTTGAAGATAAGTAATATGGTAAAATGGGAGAAGTTTATGACGGTTTTTGAACTTAAACAAGAATTTGTTAAGGTGTTTGGCGGAACGGCAGAAGATGTAAGGGTTTTTACAGCCCCCGGCAGAGTTAATCTTATCGGTGACCATACCGACTATAACGGCGGATATGTTTTGCCGATTGCAATTTCTATGAAGACTTTTATCGCTTGCAGGACTACCAATGACGGCTTTATAAGGATGAGAGCGACTGACATTGACGATTGCGTTGATGTAGATATCAAGCACTTAAACGATTATCGTGATTTAAAATGGGGAAATTACCAAGTCGGAGTTGCTTATGAACTTGAAAGACGGGGTTATGAGATTGTCGGATGCCAGATGCTGTATCATGATGAACTACCGCACGGAGCAGGGCTTTCATCATCTGCGGCAATTGAAGTTGCAACAGCACTTTTATTGGCGACACTTTCAAATGAAAAAAGAGGAATAAAAGACGATATAAACATGGTAGAGATGGCACTTTGCGGTCAGGGTTCGGAGAGTAACTACTGCGGAGTTAACTGTGGGATTATGGACCAGTTCGCTTCTGCAATGGGTAAAAAAAACAATGCGATTTTCCTTGATTGTGAAGATTTATCATTTACTTATGTTCCGATAAATATCAGCGGATATAAGATTGTTATCTCAAACACCAACAAAAAAAATGAACTTGCAAACATTAAGTACAACGAGAGAAAAAGTGAATGCGATGCGGGGTTTGAGTTTTTAAAGGGAGCCGGAGCGAGTTCACTTGGGAAAGTTACACCGGAGCAGTTTGAGAAATTAAAAATTCTTATGACAAACGATGTTATAAGAAAAAGAACGGAACATGTTGTCTATGAGTGCGACAGAGTTAAGCGTTCTGTTACGGCACTTAAAGGCGGTGGGATATTCCTTTTCGGGCGTCTTATGTCACAGAGCCACAATTCTCTTCGTGATTTATACGAAGTAAGTTCAACTGAACTTGATATACTTGTTGAAGAAGCACTTAAAACAGAAGGCTGTATAGGGTCAAGAATGACGGGCGGTGGATTCGGCGGATGCACGGTTTCAATTGTGAAAGAAGAAAATGTGGAAGAGTTTATTAAAACTGTGGGGAATAACTATCGTGAAAGAATCGGTTGCGAGGCAACATTTTACATATCAGATATAACAGACGGTGCTTGTGAAATCGTATAAACATAAAAGGGGCTGTTTCAAAATGCACAGACCACGCAAAGCACAGTAAAAACCGCAATACCGCCATTTTTAAGTTGTACAAATGATGAAATGAGGCAAAAATTAAGGTAGAAATTCGTTTATGCAACGAATTTCTAAATAATGTGCTTTGCTTTTTGAACAAACTTCGCCTCTCGGAGTACCTTCGTACGCCTTCGGGTACGCAAAAAGCCGTGGCTTTTTGCCTCAGTTTGTCCAATCTGCACTATTTTGCTTCCAGCCCCAAAAGGGGATGTCGCATTTTGCGACACCCCCTTTTTGAGTGATTTTTTTAATAAATTAATCACTTTTTTTGTTAACTGCATTTTTTATTAGTATTTTTTCACCCTCGGCGACAACTGTTACATTATCTCCTTTTTTGACATTTCCCGAAAGCATTTCTTCGGCGAATAAGTCCTCGACCTTAGAAACAATAGCCCGTCTGAGCGGTCTTGCACCATACACAGGGTCAAATCCTTCTTTTGCCAAAAGCGATATTGCACTGTCGTCAAATACTGCATTAATATCGTTTGCAATTAATCTGTCTTTAAGTGAATTAAGCATAAGCGAGGCAATAGATTTGATTTCGTCTTCGGTCAACTGATTGAAAACAATAATGTCGTCAATTCTGTTTAAAAACTCGGGGCGGAACGCTTTTTTCAGTTCGTCCATAACATTTCTTCTTATATCCTCATGTGCCTTTTTAGCGTCCTTGTTATCACCGAACCCCAAGTTTTTAGGCTCGACAATATTTCTTGCACCGAGGTTTGATGTCATAATGATTACAGTGTTTCTAAAATCAACTCTTCTGCCTTGTGAGTCTGTTAAAATTCCGTCTTCAAGTATTTGAAGCAGTATGTTAAAGACATCGGGATGTGCTTTTTCTATTTCATCAAACAGGACTACACTGTACGGCTTCTTGCGTATTTTTTCGGTAAGTTGACCGCCTTCGTCAAAGCCTACATATCCGGGAGGCGAACCGACAAGTTTTGATACGGAGTGCTTTTCCATATATTCACTCATATCAATCCTTATCATTGAATCTTCATTGCCGAAAATTGCTTCTGCAAGAGCCTTTGACAGTTCGGTTTTACCAACGCCGGTAGGTCCTAAAAATATGAACGAACCAACCGGACGCTTTGGATCTTTAAGCCCCACTCTGCCACGCCTTATTGCACGGGAAACGGTTTTAACCGCCTCATCTTGACCTACAACTCTTGAATGAAGCACATCTTCAAGGTGGCGAAGTCTTTCGGACTCTTCCTCGGCGAGTTTTTTGACGGGGATTTTTGTCCAGTTTGAAATTATTTCTGCGATTTCTTCTTCACCTATTTCACCGACACTGTCGGAATGCGATTTGTTCCATTCGGTGCGTTCTTTTTCAATCTGTTCTTTAAGTGCTTTTTCTTCATCACGAAGTTTGGCAGCTTTTTCAAAGTCTTGAAGTTTTATTGCTTCTTCCTTTTCGTGGAGCGTTTTGGTGAGTTTTTCCTCTATTTCCTTGATTTCAGGCGGAACTGTAAGCGTTTTTAACTTTGCACGGCTTGCTGCCTCATCAATAAGGTCTATCGCCTTGTCGGGCAAGAACCTGTCTGTAATATAACGGGCTGATAACTTAGAAGCACTTATTAATGCTTCATCGGTAATTTTAATTCCGTGATGAGCCTCATATTTCTCTCTTATTCCTTTAAGAATTTCGATTGTTTCATCAACTGTGGGTTCTCCGACAGTTACAGGTTGGAAACGCCTTTCAAGTGCGGAATCCTTTTCAATATACTTTCTGTATTCGGAAAAAGTTGTTGCACCTATTAATTGCAGTTCGCCACGGGCAAGGGAAGGTTTTAAGATATTAGATGCATCAATAGAGCCTTCTGCGGCACCGGCACCGATAATAGTGTGCATTTCGTCAATAAACAGAATTACATTACCGGCGTTTATTACTTCATCCATCGCTTTTTTGAGGCGTTCTTCAAATTCACCACGGTATTTTGCACCTGCGACCATAGATGATAAATCAAGAGTGAATACTCTTTTGTTTTTTAAAAGTTCAGGAACATTTCCCGATACAATTTGCTCTGCAAGGCCCTCTGCAACAGCGGTTTTACCTACACCGGGTTCGCCTAAAAGAACGGGATTGTTTTTTGTCCTTCTTGAAAGAATCTGAATAACTCTTTCAATTTCGTTTTCTCGTCCTATTACCGGGTCAAGTTTTCCTATTCTTGCAAATTCGGTTAAATCCCTGCCGAATTTATCAAGCGTAGGAGTTTTGGTGTCCTTTCTTTTACCTCCGGAATCTTTGTTTTCTCCTAAAAGGTAGTCGGAGAAGTTTTTATAAGAATCTTGTCCCATACCGAGTTCAGACAAAATTCTGCACGCAACACTGTCCGTTTCACGGAAAAGTGCCAATAAAATATGCTCGGTTCCTATTATATTACTTCCAAGGCGATGTGCCTCCATAGCACTGTTTTGAAGGCACCGGACAGTTCTTGGAGTAAATCCCGCAAAAGCACCGCTGCCTGACGGAGTATCATTGTACTCCGTGATTTTTTCTATTAAAGCATCTTCTGTTATGGAGTTTTCTTCTAAATATTTTGAAGCAAGTCCGCTACCTTCACGCAAAATCGAAAGAAGAAGATGCTCACTTCCAACGAAGTTACACCCGGTATCTTTTGCACAGTCCTGTGCGATTTGAAGGGTTCTTTGTGCTCCGTCACTGAATCTGTTTTCAAATGGCATAATTATCACTCCTTTGTGATTGTGTTTTTAATAAATTCTGCCCTTTTTATATCACGCATAATGGGTGAGTTAACATTCCCTGTTTTGACGGCAATGTTAGCGGGCATCGTTAAAAAGATTGAACTTGTCAAAGACTCCTGAGTTACATTTTTTATAATACCTAAATTTATTCCCAAATGAACATCGGAAATAAGAGTCATCATTTCATTGCTGGAAAGAGTGTAGGCGTTTGAGAGTATTCCGTAAGCACGCATACATGAATCTGTAATTTGAACTCTTTTTGCTTCAAACATTTTTGCTTGAAGCAGTCTTTCTTGATTCATTAATTCCGAAGCAGCACTTTTTAGCCTTGTCAAGATGTCCTCCTCGGAAGGCCCGAGGGTTATTTGATTTGATAATTGATATATTCTTCCGGCACCTTGCGTACCTTCTCCGAAAAGCCCTCTCAGGGTAAGCCCGAGTTTTCCCGACCACGAAAGAATATTGTTTAAATTTTTTGTAGCCGTGAGGGCAGGGAGATGAAGCATAACAGATGCTCTCAGCCCCGTCCCGACATTTGTGGGACAAGCTGTCAAAAATCCAAACCGTTCATGAAAAGAAAACTCAAGATTTTCAGAAAGAAATATATCAAGTTTATTTGCAATGTTGTACGCTTTATCAATATCAAACCCCGGAGCAAATGCCTGAATTCTCAAATGGTCTTCTTCGTTTATCATTACGGAGATATCCTCGTCTGAGTCTAAAATAACGGCAGAAGGAAAATCGCTTTTTGCCATTTCCATACTGATTAAGTGCCTTTCGGCAAGTGCAATTCTCTCAGTAGGGGAGATGTCGCCCATTTTTATAAGACGAAGGCTGTCTTTTTCGGGAAAGTTTTCAAATGCAGCCCACACTTTTTCTATTATTTCTTCTCCGCTTTTTCGGTCAAGTTTAACGGGGAAGGGGTAGCCTTTAAGATTTCTTGCAAGTCTGACTCTTGTAGAAAGTGAGATGTCATTGCTGTTACCTTTTTGTGAATACCAGGTCATACTTCTCCCTCCATTTCCTTAATTTCATCACGAAGTTTGGCGGCTTCTTCGTATTGTTCCTTTTTTACGGCATCTTGGAGTTTAGCTTTTAAAAGGTCAATTTTTCTTTTTGCAATTACTTTTTCATCACCGCTTTTTGCAACTTTGCCCGAGTGGATATTAGTAGCATGAATTTTCTTTAAAAGAGGAGCCATCTCCTTTTCGAAAGCACTGTAACACTCACCGCAACCGGGTTTTGAAGTCTTTAAAAATGTGCTTAACTTCATTTTGCAAAGCGGACATTCCTTTTCTTCGACCGATTCGTGAAGCGAAGAAAATTCGGGGAACATTCCCCCAAAACCAAGCGTAATTCCTTTAAAAACATCATCTGCTTGGGCACAATCATGACAAAGATGTTTTAAAGTCTTATGCCCGTTAATTATTTGTGTAACTTTAACGGTTGCCTCATTCATTCCGCATTTTTCACATAACATATTAATTCCTCCTTAAAAACATTTACTTCACACGAGTGTTATAAGCATATTTTTGAAGATGCCGGCTCTGATTTTGTCAATATCAGGTCTTACACCGATAGACTTATCTGAAAGTGCCGATGCCATAAGTCTTGCCTCTCGCTCCGTTATGAGTGAATAGCCCAAAAAGTTTTTGATAAATACTCGTGCCGTCTGAAAGTCAATTTCGCTTCCTATTGTGTTAATAATGTGCATAATGTAACTTGCACGGTCAATGTTTACCTTTTTGATTTTTACGCTTCCGCCACCACCACGCCGACTTTCGATGGTGTAACCACGCTCGGGAGTAAATCGAGTTTGAATAACATAGTTTATTTGTGATGGTACGCAGTTCATACGCTCGGCTAATGTGTTGCGGCGTATTTCAATGCTTCCATCCGAGTTATCAAACATCTCCAAGAGCATTTTTTCGATAATATCAGACATACTCATTTTAATTACCTCTTTTTTGCCTATAATTTGACTTTGACTTTCTTTGACTATCAACAATATAACACTTTGTTTTTGAAAATGCAATAGTTTTTTGAAAAAATTTTTCAATTTTTTGTGTCTTTGTATAAAATGAGTACATACCGAAGAAAAAGTGTTGAAATTTATAAAAAGTAGTGATAATATATTACAGATGGTTTTTGAAAGGAGAAGAATAAATGATTTATTCACATGAAGTTGAAAACATGTGCATTGTCAAGAAGGGTGTAAAGCACAACTGTGCACCTATTCCGCAGGAAGGCACATGGACAAATGCAAAAGAGATAACCGATATTAACGGATTAACTCACGGTGTTGGTTGGTGTGCACCTCAACAGGGTATGTGCAAACTCACACTTAATGTAAAAAACGGTATTATTGAAGAGGCACTTATAGAAACCTGTGGTTGTTCGGGAATGACACATTCTGCTGCAATGGCTGCAGAAATTCTTACAGGAAAGACTATTCTTGAAGCATTAAACACAGACCTTGTTTGCGATGCTATAAATACGGCAATGCGTGAACTTTTCTTACAGATTGTTTACGGCAGAACGCAGACGGCATTTTCCGAAAACGGACTTCCTATCGGAGCAGGACTTGAAGATTTGGGAAAAGGGCTCAGAAGTCAGATAGGTACTCTTTACAGCACAAAGGCAAAGGGACCGAGATATCTTGAACTTGCGGAAGGATATATCACGGAAATTGCCCTTGACAAGGACGACCTTATTATCGGTTACAAGTTTGTACATCTCGGAAAGATGATGGACATGATAAAGAAGGGTATGGACGCTAACGAAGCTCTTTCAAAAGCAAGCGGACAGTACGGCAGATTCAGCGATGCGGTCAAAGTTATTGATCCGCGTAACGAGTAGGGAGGTTTTATCATGGCATTATTTGAAAGTTATGAAAGAAGAATAAAGCAAATAGAAGATGTGCTTAAAAAGTATGGTATGGCATCTTGCGAAGATGCAAAGAAAGTTTGCGATGAAAAGGGCATTGATGTATATAAGATGGTAAAAGACATTCAGCCTATTTGCTTTGAAAATGCTTGCTGGGCATACACAGTAGGAGCGGCAATAGCAATAAAGAAGGGAACAAAGACCGCCGCAGATGCAGCGGAAGCAATCGGGGAAGGCTTGCAGTCATTCTGTATTCCCGGTTCTGTTGCAGATGACCGTAAGGTTGGACTGGGACACGGAAATCTTGCGGCAATGCTTTTGCGTGAAGAAACAAAGTGCTTTGCATTTTTGGCAGGACATGAGTCATTTGCAGCAGCAGAAGGTGCTATCGGTATTGCAAAGAGTGCAAACCGTGTCAGAAAACAGCCTTTGCAGGTTATATTAAACGGTCTTGGAAAAGATGCGGCACAGATTATTTCTCGTATAAACGGATTTACATTTGTTGAAACAAAGTTTGATTACCTTACAAGCAAACTCGAAGTAGTAAGTGAAACAGCGTACTCTGACGGCGAGAGAGCAAAGGTTCGTTGCTTTGGTGCGGACGATGTTCGTGAAGGTGTAGCAATTATGCATCATGAAGGCGTTGATGTATCCATCACGGGTAATTCAACAAACCCGACTCGTTTCCAGCATCCTGTTGCAGGCACATATAAAAAAGAGTGCATAGAGCAAGGAAAGAAATACTTCTCGGTTGCATCCGGAGGCGGTACGGGAAGAACACTTCACCCGGATAATATGGGTGCAGGTCCGGCTTCTTACGGTATGACAGACACAATGGGCAGAATGCACAGCGATGCTCAGTTTGCAGGTTCATCTTCGGTTCCGGCTCATGTTGAAATGATGGGACTTATCGGTATGGGCAACAACCCAATGGTAGGTGCCACGGTTGCGGTTGCAGTTGCGGTTGAAGAAGCAATGAAATAATATATATGCATCAAAAAAGACTTCCGAAAGGAAGTCTTTTTTGATAGTGAATTTAAGTATTTTTTGAAGGACAAAAGTTATTCTTTTTTACTCATTTTATCAAGCATTTTTACAAGCGGTATGATAAGGATAATGCTCAAAAGTCCCGAATAAAGTTGTAATGTAGAGAAAATCTTGTTTACTACGGCTACCATTTTCCCTAAGTTTTCCGAAAACAGAGGTTTTATCACAAGGTCTGCACAGCCCCACATAAAGAGCCACTTTAAAACCGAACCCAGGAGAAGACTTGGTACAAAAAACTTATATCCGTGTTTTTTCCCTAAGTATGCCGAAAGCACAAAAATAATATTTCCGATAATGATTACGGGAAGGGTAAAACCGTTTGTAAGGCTTGTAAGTGCAGTCATTGGTGATGCGGGAGCGAACAAAAGTGATGTAAGCGGAACTAAAACACAATAAGATATTCCGCAAACTAAACCAAGTTCAAGAGCAGCAATTACAAGTGCCGCATTTATAACAGGACCTGAGATAAATGCAGATATGTTTTTTAAAAGTTGCATGATAATTATTATTGCGTACAAAAGTCCGCCCAAGGCTATTTTTGAAGTTTTGATTTTCATTTTATAAACCACCTTATCTTAATTATGATATGTACATAAAAGGGAAATTAACCGGTAGGTTTAAAAATAAGCATTTCTTTCATAAAAATGCCTCCTTTCTTGCGAGTCAGAAAAACTTCCCCGTCAGAAATTTAATTTTTAAAACTCACAAAAGAAGAATTAACTTGTTTTGCGAGAATTTTTATGCATTAATAATTGAGGTTTTAACAGTTGCACTTGAAATGTTTCCGAGTTTTCCTGCCAAAGCAGAGATTACATCCTGCGGAGCATCAAGTGCAATGCAAATAATATTGACATCTTTTTTTGAATACGGAAGACCCATTCGACCTATTATGTAATCTCGATAACTGTGAAGCAAACTGTTTAGTTTGTCGGCATAACTGCTCTCACTTAAAATGATACTTATTACCGCTACTTTTGTTTCCATATAAAACTTTTTCTCCTTAATATAAAAAAATTGTGCAGAAGGGCACAATTTCATCGTAAAACTAAATAAAATATGCCCTTTCAATCAGATTGCTCTTTATGTCAGGTTGCTTAAATTATACCAAAAAAGTTTACTTGTGTCAACTTGATAAAAAGGAACTGAAAAAAGTATATCAAAAAGTAAAACAAAACCTTGCCTTTTTTATCGAAAGGTAAACATAAGCCGAGAGAAACTTTCAAAAACGAAAACATCTCTCGGCTTCTTACTCTTTTTTAAGTTACAACCTTAGCAAACGCCGTATGCAAGCATAGCGTTGGCAACTTTGACGAATCCGGCAATGTTAGCACCTGCAACGAGGTTTCCTTCCATACCGTATTCTTTTGCCGCTTCGCTTGCATTCTTGTAGATATTAACCATAATATCGTGAAGTTTAGCGTCAACTTCTTCAAATGTCCAGCTGTAACGAATTGAATTCTGACTCATTTCAAGAGCACTTGTTGCAACACCGCCTGCATTTGCAGCCTTTGCAGGTCCGAATAAAAGACCGGCATTTTGGAAAGCGGAAATTGCTTCAGGTGTAGAAGGCATATTAGCACCCTCAGATACGGCGTAGCAACCGTTTTTAATAAGTGTCTTTGCACTTTCTTCATCAATTTCGTTTTGTGTAGCACAGGGAAGAGCAATATCGCACTTTACGGTCCAAATATTCTTGCTTCCTTCTGTGAATGTTGCATTAGGACGATATTTAATGTATTCGGAAATTCTTGCTCGCTTAACTTCTTTAATTTCCTTTATTGCATCAAGGTCAATTCCGTCTTTGTCATATATATAACCGGAGGAATCGGACATTGCAATAACTTTTGCACCGAGTTCTGTTGCTTTTTGGTTTGCATATATTGCAACATTACCTGAACCTGAAATAACGACTTCAGCACCCTTAAAACTCTTGCCGTTGGCTTTTAACATTTCATTTGTGAAGTAGCAAAGACCAAATCCTGTTGCTTCCTTTCTTGCAAGGCTTCCGCCGTAGGGGATACCCTTTCCTGTCAAAACGCCGACAAATTCGTTTCTTATTCTTTTATACTGACCGAACATATAACCGATTTCTCTTGCACCTGTACCGATATCACCGGCAGGAACATCAGTGTCGGCACCGATGTACTTTGAAAGTTCTGTCATGAAACTTTGGCAGAATCTCATAACCTCGCCATCGCTTTTGCCCTTAGGGTCAAAGTCGCTTCCGCCTTTACCACCGCCGATTGGAAGACCTGTAAGAGAATTCTTGAAAATCTGCTCAAATCCGAGGAATTTAATAATTCCTTCATATACGGACGGATGAAGTCTGATTCCGCCCTTGTAAGGTCCGATTGCACTGTTAAACTGAACACGGAAACCTCTGTTTACCTGTGTAACACCGTTATCGTCAACCCACGGAACACGGAATTTTATAATTCTTTCGGGTTCAACAAGCATCTCTATTACACCGCTTTTGATATATTCGGGGTGCTTTTCAACGACAGGCTCCAATGATTCCAAAACTTCATGAACTGCCTGATGAAATTCCGTTTCACCCTTATTGCGTGCAATAACACGCTCCATTAAACCGTTTAAATACTCATTTTTCATAAATATAACCTCCAATATATTATTTTAAATACTCATCAATCGCTTTTGCAGCGGTTTTCCCCGCACCCATTGCCAAAATAACGGTTGCGGCACCCGTAACGGCATCTCCGCCTGCAAAAACACCTTCGATAGAAGTCTGTCCTACTTCGTCTGCTACGATACATCCTCTGTTGTTCGTTTCAAGACCTTCCGTTGTTGAACGGATAAGAGGATTTGGCGATTGTCCTATTGAAATTATAACCGTGTCAACATCAAGGACAAACTCAGAGCCTTCAACCTTAACCGGACGGCGTCTTCCCGAACTGTCGGGTTCGCCAAGTTCCATTTTTTCGCACTCCATACCTGCTACCCAGCCGTCTTCGTTACTCAAAATTCTAACAGGGTTTGTCAAAAGGTTAAACTCAATACCTTCTTCTTCTGCGTGGTGTATTTCTTCAAGACGGGCAGGCATTTCATCTTTGCTTCTTCTGTATACTATGTACACATTTTCGGCACCAAGTCTTTTGGCACAGCGAGCCGCATCCATAGCAACATTTCCGCCGCCTACAACGGCAACATTTTTTCCGACATAAACGGGAGTGTCATATTCGGGGAACTTGTATGCTTTCATAAGATTGATTCTTGTCAAGAATTCATTTGAACTGTATACGCCCAAAAGATTTTCGCCCTCAATACCCATAAAACCGGGAAGACCGGCACCCGTGCCGATAAAAATTGCGTCATAGCCTTCGTTTTTGAGTTCTTCTATTGTGAAAATCTTTCCCACAACAGAGTTTGTTTGAATCTCAACCCCCATATTTTTGAGGTTTTCAATTTCTTTTTGAACAATATCTTTTGGCAGACGGAACTGAGGAATACCATACATCAAAACACCGCCTGCGGTGTGAAACGCTTCAAAAACAGTAACGGCATAACCTAATTTTCGAAGGTCACCTGCACAGGTAAGACCTGCGGGACCGCTTCCGATGACGGCAACTTTCTTGCCGTTTTCTTTAATGGACGGGACTTCGTCTTTTCCGTGAGCCATGTGATAATCTGCTACAAATCGTTCAAGTCTTCCTATGCCGACACTTTCGCCCTTAATTCCGCGGACACAATACTTTTCGCATTGACATTCCTGAGGGCAAACTCTGCCGCATACGGCAGGAAGAGAACTTGTTTGTTTTAAAATCTGGTATGCACCCTCAAAATCTTCTTGGCATACTTTTGCAATAAAATCCGGAATCTTAACATTTACCGGGCAACCCGAAACACAAGGCTTGTTTTTGCAATTAAGACAACGCTGTGCCTCATTTAAAGCATCTTCCTTTGTGTAGCCAAGTGCCACTTCAAGGAAGTTTTTATTTCTTACATTTGGGTCTTGCTCCGGCATTTTTGTTTTTTCAAGACTCATATTAGGCATTATTCATACCCTCCAATCTGCACTTGTGGTTACGGTAACTTTCTTCCTCAGCCTTTTTAAACATCCTTGAACGCTTAATAGCCTCGTCAAAATCTACCTGATGTCCGTCAAAATCAGGACCATCAACACAAGCAAACTTAGTTTCTCCGCCGACAGTCAAACGACAACCGCCGCACATTCCCGTACCGTCAATCATTATCGGGTTCATACTTACGATTGTTTTGATATTGTACGGCTTTGTGAGATTACATACGGCACGCATCATAACAAGAGGTCCGATAGCAATAACGGCATCATATTCGTTTCCTTCTTTGATAAGAGTTTCGAGTGCCTGAGTAACAAAACCCTGATTACCGTTAGAACCGTCATCTGTCATGACCATAACTTTATCCGAAACCTTTTCAAGTTCTTTTTCAAGAAGAATAAGGTCTTTGTTCCTAAATCCCGTAATGGAATGAACGGTTGCACCCATTTCTTTGAGAGCTTTTGCCTGAGGATAGGCAATGGCAGTTCCGAGTCCTCCGCCTATGACTGCTACTTTTTTGAGTCCGTCAAGATGCGAAGGAGTCCCAAGCGGACCCACAAAATCTAAAATAGAATCACCTTCATTTAATAATGAAAGTTTAGATGTTGACTTTCCAACTATCTGAAAAATTATTGTTACAGTACCTTTTTCTCTGTCATAATCAGAGATTGTAAGAGGTACACGCTCGCCGGTTTCATCAACACGGAATATGATAAACTGACCTGCACGTGCTTTTTTTGCAACAAGAGGAGCATAAATTTCAAGAGAAGTTACTTGTTCATTTAAAACTTCTTTTTTTACGATTTTATACACCGACTCCACCTCCATAAAAATAATGTTATTATTATATAATAATAATTTATGCATTGCAATAAATTTCTTAAAAAAAAAGATGTAATAAACTAGAAAAACAGCATATTACATCATATTTTATATTACTTACCCAGTTCATTTATGCAAGAACGACAAATATTCTTGCCTTTAAAGATATGGACATCATCTGCACGACCACAGAAAATGCATGCCGGTTCATACTTTTTAAGTATAATACAATCATCGTCAACATAGATTTCTAATGGATCTTTAACATCAATATCAAGAGTCCTGCGAAGTTCAATCGGAAGAACAACTCTTCCCAGTTCGTCAACTTTACGAACCATGCCCGTTGCTTTCATTAGTCTTACCCTCCTTTGCCTTACAAGATTTTACCATTATGCACCTATTAAGTCAACAAAAATTTGAAAAAAATGACAAAAAATATAAATATTTAACAAAAAGAGGTCAAAAATGATAAATTATATTTGGTCGGGATTTATTGTTGTGTCTGTATTGTATTCGTTTGTTACAGGCGGTGCAAAAGCAGTCAGTGATGCCGTTATGAACGGGGCAAAAAGCGGAGTTGAGTTATCTCTTGTACTATTGGGGGTAATGTGCTTTTGGTCGGGGATTATGGAAATAGCAAAAAGTTCGGGAATAATTGACTTTGTAGGCAGAATTATTTCTCCTGTTACAAAACTTTTATTTAAAGAGGCACAAAAAGACAAAAAAGCGATGGAGTACATAGTGGCAAATATCACTGCCAATATTTTCGGAATGGGCAATGCTGCAACGCCGCTCGGAATTTCGGCAATGAGAGAACTGGACAGACAAAACAAGCAAAGCAAAACCGCCTCAAAGGATATGTGTATGTTTGTTGTGATAAACACCGCATCAATACAACTCATTCCGACAAATGTTTTTGCACTTCGCTCGGAGTTTAACAGCAAAAATCCCACGGAAATTCTTTCGGTTGTATGGCTTACGAGCATTTGTGCAATACTTGTGGCAATAATACTATCAAAAGTGTTGGGGGCAAGAAATGAATAACCTTTCGGTCTTTGCGATACCTGTCTTTTTGGCTGCAATAGTAATTACGGCACTCGTAAAAAAAGTTTCGGTGTTTGAAACTTTTACAAAAGGCGGGAAAAACGCACTGTACAATATGATTGAAATATTTCCTTCGTTAATAGGGCTTATCGTGTCTATTGAAATGCTTCGTGCATCGGGAGTGCTTGAAGCGTTTTCAAATTTTTTGGAACCTGTCGGAAGAATTTTAAATATCCCGAAGGAAATTATACCGTTAGCAATTATGCGACCCGTATCGGGCGGAGCGGCAAGTGCGGTAGCACGAAGCATTTTTGAAAATCATGGACCGGACGGGCTTGTCGGTAAAATTGCATCAGTAATTATGGGGAGCAGTGAAACAACCCTTTATACTATGGGGCTTTACTATGGGGCAACTCATGTAAAAAACACACGATATACACTTTTTTCGGCACTTTGCGCAGATTTTACCTGTATAGTTTTGTCTTGCTTTTTTACAAGGATATTCTTTGGAAATATGTAATCAGATGGCAAAAAAGAAAGAAAAAATAAATATTTGTTGTGATTTTGCACAAAATTTATTAACATTACAAGGCGTTTTTCATAAAATATATAGTTGACGAATAGAAATATTTGTATTATTATATATAGAGTAATTGTTAGAATATAATTTTGTGGAGGAAGCGTTATGATTTCCAAAGAGATTGCCGTTTTAAATCAAGTAGGTCTTCATTCAAGACCCGCAACATTTTTTATACAGAAAGCCAATGAGTTCAAATCCAACATATGGGTGGAAAAGGACGGCAGACGCGTTAACGCAAAAAGCCTTTTGGGTGTTCTTTCACTCGGAGTTACACGGGGGACATCAATCAGTCTTATCGCAGAAGGCGAGGACGAGGAAAGTGCAGTTAATGAATTGACAGACCTTGTAGAGTCTGATTTTTCTGAGTAATTGTATTCTTTATAAGGACTGTTAAAACAGTCCTTTTTTTGTTATCATTTATATAGATATCACATTTCTTTAAACTAATTGGAGAATTATATGAAAAATTTTGAAGAACAACTTAAAAAACTTCCGTCCAAGCCCGGAGTGTATATAATGCACGATAAGGATGGAGTAATAATTTATGTAGGCAAGGCAAAATCACTGAAAAACCGTGTAAGGCAGTATTTTCACTCACCTAAAAATCACAATTTAAAGACATTAAAAATGGTATCCTGTATAGATTCATTTGAGTATATAATATGTCAAAGTGAACTTGAAGCATTGGTTTTGGAATGCAATTTAATAAAAAAGCACCGCCCGAAGTACAACATAATGCTCAAAGACGATAAAAATTATCCGTATGTGAAACTTACGCTGAATGAAGAGTATCCGAAAATGCAGTATGTGAGAAAGATTGAAAAGGACGGAGCAAAGTATTTCGGACCTTATCCGAGCGGATTTTCGGTAAAAGGCACAATGGAGCTTTTGAAAAACATTTTCAGAATTCAGCATTGTAACAAAACTTTCCCGAGAGATATAGGAAAAAGTCGTCCGTGTCTTTATCACTATATGGGAAAGTGTATAGCACCGTGTACGGGAAAAATTGACCCTAAAGAGTATAGAAAACTGTTTTTGGATATAGATAAGTTTTTAAGCGGTGATGGGGCAGCACTTTCAAAAGAACTTGAAAGAAAGATGCTTGAAGCATCTTCTCGTGAAGATTTTGAAACAGCAGCGGATTTAAGGGACAAGTACCTGTCGGTTAAGCATTTGAACGAAAGTCAAAAGGTAATCTCGGCAAAAGACGATGATACCGATGTATTTTCGATTTGTGCTGTGGATTCGCTTTCGTGTGTTGAGGTGTTTTTTATTCGAGGCGGGAAGATGCTTGGAAGAAATTCGTTTGACATTTCAAACTATGATGTTTTGGATGAAGCCCGGTCGCTTGAAGAATTTGTTACTCAGTATTATACAAACGGCTCATTTATTCCGAAAAATATACTTTTGTCGCATGAGATTGAGGGAATGGAAGCACTTTGCGAATACCTTGAAAGAGAACGAGGAAATAAGGTTATCGTCAGCGTCCCTAAAAGAGGCGTAAAAAAAGAACTTGTTAATATGGCTCAAATAAATGCGAAAAACTTTATTGAGCAAAAAAAGACGGAACAGATAAAAAGAAAATTAGAAAAAAACTCTCTTATAGAACTTGCATCACTTTTGGGACTTGAAGTTATACCTGACAGGATAGAAGCCTATGACATTTCAAATACCGCAGGAAGCGAAAATGTTGCATCTATGGTTGTTTTTGAGAACGGAAAAAGTGCAAAAAAGGAGTACCGACATTTTAAAATGGAAACCGTGGGAGCGGACGATGTAGGGTGTATGAGGGAGACTATATACAGGCGTTTTACCCACGAAGAGAGAAAGAAAGATTCACACTTTTTAAACCTTCCGGACCTACTTCTTATTGACGGAGGATTAAATCAGTTAAACGCCGCAAAAAAGGTTCTTGAAGAATTAAATATAGACATTCCCGTGTATTCAATGATAAAAGATGACCGCCACCGCACGAGAGCGTTGGTTTCTTTAGATGGCGAAATTGCGATAAACCCTGTCAAAAGCGTTTTTAATTTGATAACAAACATTCAAGATGAGGCACACCGCTTTGCAATAGAGTACCATAGGAAACTGAGAGCAAAAAAGAGTATGAAAAGTGTGCTTGACGATATAGAAGGAATAGGGAAAAAACGAAAAGAAGCACTTCTTAAACACTTTAAGAGCATTGAAAAGATTAAAAATGCAACAGTTGAAGAACTTAAAGAAGCAGAAGATATAGGAAAAGACACGGCAGAAAAAGTATATGACTTTTTTCACACAAAAAAAGGGATGTAAAAACGACTGTTTTTACATCCCTTTTAATTTAGGGTTTATTCTTCGCCTTTAATTGAAACATTCATCGAAGGCGAAACGACATTTACATAGGTTTGTCCGCCGTAGTTTAATTTAACTTCCTCACCGTTTTCAAAGGTGAATTTGAGTTTGCTTGTTCTTGACTGTCTTTGCCACTTGATAGGAACACAAACGCCGTCCGAGATAAAGAATCCGTCTCCGCTTCCTACTGTTTCAAGTTGAATTCTGTTACTTGTATCGCCCGCTATCGGGTAACTCTTTGCAAACTGAATAATAATTTGTCTTGCTTTTAAATCTTTTCCGGCTTGTGTTGTGTGTTTTTCGGAATTTATGTATCTTTCGTACAGGTTTGTTTCTTCGTTGTATTTGTAACTGACGGCATAAAAACTTGCATAGGGAAGAACAATTTCTGTTGCAGAGCGACCTTCAAATTTCTTTTCGGGGAAGTAGTAAGAAAACGCTCTGTCGCTGCTTTTTAAATTATACCCTTTATCCTCGGCACACTTTGTAAGGTTTTTGATACTCGTATAGAGAGAATGCCAATCGCCTTTATACTTTCGTTCTCTCCAAAATACTGTTCCGTCATAGTAAAGACCGTTTATGTTATTTATTTGAAACGCCGTCAAATCCTTTTGCCCGTTGGGACTTTGTCCGCAGTGAGCATAGATTGCACCGTTATCCATTGCATAGTCTAAAAAGTAATGACGGCACGAACGGACGGGGCCGATTTTTTCGGTATTTGCATCCTTAAACAGTGCCATAATACGGGTTGCAGAACCTTCGACATACATTTCGTATAATAAAAATGCATCTTCAATTCCTGCGTGGGGGCGAGAGTCTTTGTTATCGTTATCTATCATAACGGCGATGATTCTGTTGTCAGACCATGTCGGCTCTTTTTCCGTCTCTTCTGCTTCAATTTCTTCAGCAGGATTAAAAACTTCCGTTGTTGTACTGCTTTTGTGCCACATATTTCTGCCAAAGAAAAATCCGCCTATAATTATTGCGACAACCAATAGAGTAATAATAAATGCTGTAAGTATTTTTTTCATATAAACGCCTCCTTAAAAATTATAGCACACTTAAAGCGACAATAAAAGAGTTTTTTATTGACTGAAACAAAAAAACTGATATAATAAAAAATGTGTGGAGGCGATTTTGTGAGAGGTTCTGACTGCATAATTCAATTTTTGTTAAAAAACAATTCGGATATAATTTTCGGATATCCGGGTAATGCCGTTATGCCTCTTTACGATTGCATACATAAATCTGCGATAAAACACATTTTGGCACGACATGAGCAGGGATGTATCCACATGGCACAAGGATATGCCCGTGCTACCGGAAAGACCGGCGTAGTTATTGCTACATCAGGACCGGGTGCTACTAATCTTGTAACGGGGATTACAGATGCCTTTATAGATTCTACGCCGATTGTTGCGATAACGGGGCAGACCGAAGCAAAAAATATCGGCACAGACGCATTCCAGGAAGCGGACATTACCGGGATTGTTTCGCCTGTTACGAAGGCAACATTTTTGGTAAAAAGTGCAGATGAGATAGAAAATGCATTGACTCAGGCTTTTAAAATTGCTTCAAGCGGGAGAAAAGGTCCTGTTTTGATAGATATTACAAAAAATGCACTTGTTGATGAAGTAAAAAGTCAAAAAATTCAAAACTATGATAAAACAACAACATCTTGCGACATTTCAGACATGGCAAAAAAAGCTGCAAAGATTATCAACAGTTCAAAAAGACCGTGTATTCTTTTGGGCGGGGGAACGCTTGAAGCATCTTTAAGCGGAGTGTTAAAAGAATTCCTTGATAAAATGAATGTTCCGGTAGCAACAACTCTTATGGGGAAAGGTGCAGTTGACGAAAATCTTCCGTATTCCGTTCAAATGGCAGGAATCAGGGGCAGAAGCGTTTCAAACGAAGCCATTTTTGAGTGCGATACATTAATTGCTTTCGGCACAAGATTCAGCGAAAGAGTTTTTGAAAATCCGAAAGAATACGCAAAAGGAAGAAATATAATTCATGTTGATATTGACGATGCGGAACTTGAAAAGAATATGCCGGTAACACTCGGCGTTTTAGCAGACACAGAGGAATTTATAAAAGAACTTTTACCGCTCGTAAAAGAAAATGCGTGGGAAGACTTTACAAAATCAATTATAAAAAGAAAAAAAGATGATGTGCAAAAGGACTACTGCACGGAAGCAATAATTTACGAAATTGCAAAATATAATAAAGATTCTATAATCGTAACCGATGTCGGGATGCATCAAATGTACGCTGCAAGGCTTTTAAAGGTAGAAAAACCGAGAAGTTTTATCTCATCGGGCGGACTCGGGACGATGGGATTTGGTCTTCCGTGTGCCATAGGAGTATCTTTGGCAACTAATAAAAGAGTTATTTTGATAACGGGAGACGGAGGATTTCAAATGACCGTGCAGGAGATGGCAACATTAAAATCGCTCGGTCTTGATTTGAAGATATTTTTGATAGATAACAAAGGCTTTGAAATGCTTCGTGATGTTAAAAGGTATGATGACAAGTACGATGGCGGTTTTGACCTTTTGGATAACCCTGACTTTTCTCTTGTTTCAAAGGCGTTTGGGGTTGAATCAAAAAAAGTTTTTGACTTAGATACTCTTTTTAAAGTAACAAAAGAGGCGATGGATACCCAATCGCCTTACCTTGTGCATTGTATTGTCGAAAAATAAGTCAGTTAACTTGGTTTTGAATGTTTCCCGAGATAAACCCTAAAAGGTTATCGTAAACTAATTTTACAAGTCTTTCTCTTGCTTCTTTTGATGCCCATGCGGTGTGAGGAGTTATGATGCAGTTTTTAAGTCCTTTTAACACGCAATTTGACTTCATGGGTTCTTCTTGTAAAACATCAAGACCGGCACCGAAAATTTTATTATTTTTTAAAGCATCACAAAGTGCGTTTTCATCAACTACACCACCTCTTGATGTATTGATGAGGACAGCACTTTTTTTCATAAGAGAAAGAGTATTTTTGTTAATTAGTTTTTTTGTGTCATCGTTTAACGGACAGCATAAAACGACAACATCGCTTACTTTAAAAAGTTCTTCACGGCTTAAAAAGGTGTATTCGCTGTTTTTCGGGACAGTTCTTGTGGAAATTACAACATTCATTCCGAAGGCTTTTGCAACAGATGAAACTTTTTTACCGATATTTCCGAAACCTATCACACCCATGGTTTTGTGTGAAAGTTCAATTATGGGAAACGGGAAGTATGAAAATGTGGGACTCAATACCCAATCACCGTTTCTTACTGAATTGTCATACAAGCGACAACTTGTAGAAAGTTCTAAAAGCAGTGCAAAAATGTGCTGAACGACAGAATCTGTTGAGTAGTTTGGGGCATTGCAAACAACTATGCCTTTTTCTTTAGCGTATTTTAAGTCAACATTGTTGTAACCGGTTGCAAAAAGCCCGATAAATTTCAAGTTTTCGCACGCATCAATGACATCTTTTGTTATTATTGCTTTGTTTATTAAAATAGCATCGCTGTACTTAATTTTTTCTATCAGTCTGTCATTTGAATCCGCATCATAGTAGGTAACATTTCCCAACCTTTCAAATATTGAAAGGTCAACATCACCTATTGTTACAGTGTTTTTGTCAAGAAGAGAGATGTTCATTTAAAATTCTCCTTTTGTGAATTTTGTTGCGTTTGTATCCTTTAAATGATATAATCTTTTCGGGAGATGTGTATGGAAATAAAAGTGGTTGTTGCAGGACTTAGAAATTACAATAATTACAGCAGTGCAAAGAATTTTATTGATGAAGTTTTATCTGATTACAAAGACGATACAATTACGATACTTTCGGGCGGCTGTACGGGAGCCGATATGCTCGGTGAGAGGTATGCAAAAGAGCATGACTTAAAAATCATAAGGCATAACGCCAACTGGAAACTGCTCGGAAAGAGTGCAGGACCTATCAGAAATCGCAAAATGGCACGGGAGTGCGACCTTGTAATATGTTTTTGGGACGGGAAAAGCCCCGGGACAAAAAATATGATACAAAGTGCGAGAGAATTTAACAAGCCGGTAAAAATAAAACTGGTTTTCAATAATCAATTAAATAAAAATACTTCGGAATAATTATAAATAAAAATTTCGAGGCATTTTTATTTATTAAATCAATTCGTTTGTAAATTGTAACATTATATTAGGACTTTACCACAGTAAAGTCAAGTTTTTTTTAAAATCTCTTATTCTTTCTAAAAACAAAAAAAGACCTTGACAAAATAAAGTTAAGTGGTAAAATGAAGGACAAGTCAATATTGTATTGCAAAAAAGGGAAAGAATGGTGAAAATCCTACACAGTCCCGCTGCCGTTATAGTCGGAATGCCTTTTTTGTACAGTAAGACCTTATACTCTGCGAGAGACGGAGTGGTTTTTTGCAATAGAGTTATTGCATTTATGCCGTTCCATGCCTTTGGGACGGCTAATTTTTTTTGAGGATGTGGTTTTATGAAATTAAAAAGAGTTCTCTCACTACTCATCATAATTGTAACGGTAATCTCTACTGTCGCATTTGCCGAGGAAACAACCTTCATACAAGATGTACTGAATTATTATGATACAAATTCAGACTTAACTTCTTGGTGGGATGTAGTAGCCCTTTGGGGTGCGGAAAAAGATATTAAAAACTATACTCTTCCAACGCTTACAAGCGATAGTATAAACGAAAATTCAAGTGCGACAGATTATGCAGGAGCAATCTTTTCGCTCATCGCACAGGGAAAAAATGTTCATGATATTTGGCAAAGAGATTTAGCACACGAACTTTCGTTAAAGCAGGACAGAGAAACAGGAGCGTTCGGAGCATATCCAAATATCCAGGCATACTCAATTCTGGCACTTGATGCATCGAAAGAGGAGTATCAAAGAGAAAAAGCACTTTCTTACTTAGTGTCGTTTGAGGCAGAAGGCGGTGGGTTTGGCTACACCAAAGACAGTGCCGATACAGACCTGACTGCAATGGTTATTTTAGCACTTTATGACTCTCCGTATACCGATGTAGTATATAGAGCAATAGACTACTTGAAATCAGTCCAACTGCAAGACGGCGGATTTGAAAGTTGGGGAGTTGAAAACTCAAATACGCTTGAAACGGTAATTTCTGCTCTTTCTACTTACGGTAAGTTAGATGATCCTGACTTTATAAAAGGTGGAAAAACACTGCTGGACAAATTGTATGAATATAGATTACAAGACGGCTCATTTTCTTATGCGTTGGGCGGAGAAAACAACTTGATGGCAACACAGCAAGGTTTAATAGCACTTGGAGATGTAATAAGCGGTAAAAGTGTCTTTTTAAGACTGAAATCTCAGTTTGAATGCGAAAAAGCAACCGTAAAAGTCAGAATTGAGGGTATAGAAGATAACATTTTAAATGAGGAAGTAACAGTTAAAGGTTCACTAAATGTTTTAAATGCAATTAAAAAAGCACTTGACAGAGAAAATATATCATACAATATAGAAAAAAGTCAGTACGGAGCATACATAAAGGGCATAAACGGAGAAGTTGCAGGAAAGTTCGGAGGTTGGGACGGATGGCTGTTCTTGGTAAATGGCATTTCTGCATCTGAGAGTGCAGACTCTATAAAAGTAAATGACGGAGATTACATTCTTCTTTATTACGGAATGTTTGAACCGGACACTTTAATACCTAAAATTTCGGCACCGAATACCGTAAAAGCAGGAAAGAGGTTTACAGTAAAGGTTTCGTCATCATATTACGATTGGAACGACAATGCCGAAAAAGAAGTTTTTATAGAAAATGCCACAGTAGAGATAAACGGTGAAAAATATAGTACCGACAAAAACGGAGAAGCCGAGATTTCTGTTTTAACACCCGGTGATTATGAAATAAAAGTTTATAAAAACAACATATCGTCTTATCCGTCAATAGTCAGGAGTGAGCCGTTTTATATAAGCGTTGAAAAACAGAGCAGTCCTCAAAGCGGAGGCTTCCGGACGGAGGTAAAGGAAGAACAAAAAGAAATAACAGGAACAAATAAAAAAGAAGCAGAGCCTTTTTTGGACGAAAACGAAGTGTCTGATTGGGCAAAAGACAGTGTAAAAAAGGCACAAGAAAGAAACTTAATTGAGGGCGACCATCAAAAGTTTAACCCCAAAAGCAAAATGACGAGAGCGGAATTTGCTACTGTAATGTGCAGAGTTCTTGAATTGGAGGAGGAAGAAACAGAGCCTTTTGACGATGTGAAAAAAACAGACTGGTATTATGACAGCGTGCAAAAAGTCAAGAAATACGGCATAATGGATGGTGTAGGAGAAAACAAGTTTGAGGCTTTAAGTTATATCACTCGTGAACAGATGGCGGTAATTATTTGCAGAGCATATAACTTAAAGTCTGAGGGTGAAAACATAATCAAAGATTTTGATATTGTTTCATCGTGGGCAAAAGATAGCGTAAAAACTGTTTACTCACTAAGATTAATGCAAGGAGATAACAAAGAATTTTTACCGCTTGAAAATGTCAGCAGGGAAATGTGCGTAACGGTTTTGATAAGAACTTTGGAGGTATTAGAAAGATGAAAAGGTTAGCAGCATTTTTAATGATAGTTTTTCTTTTATCAGGTTGCACGGCAAAACAAATAAAGACAGAAGAAAAAGAATTCATAAATGAAGAAACAGTACTTGATGTAAAAACAGAAGACTCACAGGAAAGTGTTAAAGAAAAAACGGAAGAATTCACCCAAAAAGCAGGAGAAGTTGCCGAAGAAGAAAAACGAGAAGAAAATAAAAACTGCGTTTATATAAAGTTTATAACGCCCGATGGCGTAATGCTTGAAACGGACTTGGAATTTAAAGAGGGTATGACGGCGTTTGAACTGACAAAAATCGTGCTTGAAAAAGAAAACATTTTCTTTGAATATTCGGGAGGAGAAAAAAATCCGTACATAAAGGGAATAGGGGATTTTTATGAAATGGATTTGGGGCCGATGAGCGGATGGCTGTTTTTTGTAAATGAGAAACCTTCTGACCGCTCTTGCGGAGAAATCGTATTGCAAAAAGAAGATAAACTTACCTGGCATTATTATGAAAACTGCTTTGAAGAGGGAATCAAGCCTTGAAAAACCTGCATCCGACAACAGAACTTTTATATTTAGTATCGTGCTTTTTGGTTTTGTTCTTTTTTGACAGCCCGATATTTATTTTGATGTCAATTTTTATGGTAATTCTTACAGGGCTTCGTTGTTATAAAGAAAAGGTTAGAGAATCGCTCGTTTTTTCGTTGCCTTTGTTTGTAATGTTTTTAGTTCTTACGCCCTTTTTTGTGGAGAGAGGGAGGTATGTACTTTTTAAGATATTTTCAAGAAGGATAACTCTTGAAGGAATACTGTACGGAATAAAAAATGCAGTTTTGGTATTTTTATCAATAGAAGTATTCTCTTTTATCGGAAAAATGAGTGAAGAAGGACGGCTTTCGTATATTTTTTCAAAGAGGTTTCCGAATGTATCGCTTCTTTTTGATATAACATTTTCGTTTTTTCAAACCATAATTAAAAATGCTTCACAATACTACAATTTGATGAGCCTGAAAAAGAAAAAGAAAGGGTTTATATTTGCAATCAGTCTTGCAATACCGTTTTCGTCAAAGACCATTGAGGACGCAATGGAGATGTGCGTGGTTTTAAGAAGCAAAGACTACCTGAATGACAAAAAAACGCACTATATAGGTTACAATATCGGTAAAAAAGATATTGCCGTTATAAGTTTAAGCGTACTTTTGACCGTAACATTATTTGTGTTTAGTTTTTCTTGCCTTAAATATAATGTTTTTGTTTTAAAAAGTATAAGCCTTTCGATATTTGACGCTTTATGCCTGTTTTTATCCGCAATTTTGTATGCACTTCCTCTGATTTTGGGGGTGAAGGAATGATTGAATTTAAAGATTTTTCGTTTTCGTACCCGGACAGCGATAAGATTTTAAAAAATATAAATCTGAAAATAGAAAAAGGCGAGTGTGTTTTAATAGTCGGAAAGTCCGGAAGCGGGAAAAGTACACTTTTAAGGTGTATGACAGATACGATTTTCCCCAAAGGAAGCAGTGAAGGAATAAAAATCAGCAATTTTAAAAGGAGCGGATTTGTTTTTCAAAACCCCAATATGGCATTTTTAAAGAGAAGTGTTTTAAATAATTTGGTTTTTCACGCAGAAAACTCGGGACTTTCAAGTGCAAAAATCAAAGAAAACTTAGATAATTCGTTAATCAGATTTAAAAAAGAAACACTTTTAAAAAAAGATGCTTTAAATATTTCAGGAGGAGAAAAGCAACTGGTTTCTCTTTTGGGAGAAATAATCGCAGACCCCGACATATTCATTTTTGATGAGCCTTTTACAGAACTCGATAAAGGGACGAAAGAAGAACTTTCAGAGATTATTTCCAAACTGAAAAAAAGCGGGAAAACGATAGTTATTTCAATCCACAACATAAAAGATGTTCTTCCGATTTTTGACAGAGTTTTGATGCTCAGTGAAGGGAAAATATCATTTGACGGCACGATAGACGAATTTTTCATCAGTGGCATGGAGAAAAATTTCGAGATAAAGTTTGTAAAGGACAAAAAAAATACAAGCGACAGTGAGGTGCTTAATGTTAAAAATGTTTCATTTTCATATAAAAAAAGCGAAGATGTAATAAGAAATATTTCATTTTCGGTAAAAAAAGGCGAAAAAGTATGTATCTGTGGTGAAAACGGGTGCGGAAAGTCAACTCTTTTAAAAGTAATTTTGGGAATGTTGAAAAAAAGCGGCGGAGATGTAAACATAAAAGACGCATTTTATGTTCCGCAAGATGCATCCCTGATATTTTCGGAAGAAACCGTAAAAAAAGAACTTTCGGGCATAAAAATTCCCGAAAATGTCGGGATTGAAAAAATATATGAAAAAAATATAAATGATATTTCGGGCGGAGAGGCACAAAGGGTGGCTCTTTCGGAGGCAATTTTTTCGAATTGCGAGATATTAATTTTAGACGAGCCGTTTAAGGGAATGGACGCTGAACTTGTGGATTTGTTTTTGGAAATGATTTCAAACAGCGAAAAGACCGTTATTGTAACGAGCCATACAAGTAAAAATGCGTTTCGGTACGCTGACAGAGTTTTTGAAATGAAAAACAAAACTTTGCTTGAATGTGAGGTGGATATATGAATATTTCTGCAATCACATTTATTGTAATTATCATTATTCTTATAGCGATGTACATAATAGAAAAGAGAAAACTGAGTATCGAAAGGCTTGTTTTGACTGCCGTCTTTTCAGCGTTGGCATCGGTTGGAAGAATACTCTTTATTCCGGTGGCAAGTGTTTTGGCATCATCTTTTTTCATAATAATGTGCGGTGTGCTTTTAGGAGCAAGCGAAGGCTTTTTGTGTGGCGTTGGATGTGCATTTGTTTCAAATATGGTTATGTCGCAGGGCATGTGGACACCGTGGCAGATGCTTTCTTGGGGCTTGATGGGAGTTACGGCATCAATACTGCCCGAATTAATCAAAAAAAACAGATTGCTTCTTTCAATCTTCGGCTTTTTGTGGGGATTTATATACGGATGGATAACAAATATTTGGAGCGTAGGAGTTTTCTTGGAGGGCGGAGGATTTATAAAAATGTATTTGTCATCGTGTGTACTTTCGTTCTTCTTTGATTTAAGACACGCCGTTTCAAACTTTATTCTTTTGTTTTTCCTGTCAAATCCGTTTTCAAAGATGATTACAAGAGTGAAAAAAAAGTACCTGGAATAATAAAAGGGGATGTAAAAAAGTCATTTTTTACATCCTCTTTTTTCGGTCGGTGCGTTTTTTTACAGCCCGAGGGCGACTAAAAAAGCGTGCAGAACGGATAAACTGAACCCGAAGGCGTACGAAGGTACTCCGAGAGGTGAAGTTTGTCCGTAGCATAAAGAATAAATTTTTAAAAATTCGTTTTTAACGAATTTTTTCTTTATTCTGTTTGAAAAATAAACTCCTTAATCGGTGTTTAATGTGCTTTATGCGGTCGGGGCGTTTTTTTACAGCCCGTTTTATATTGCTTCTTCGTGTGATTTTTTTACCATGTTTATTATAAATTCGCGGTCAAATTCTTCGCTGTTTC